>NZIY01000016.1 GCA_002691795.1 SAR116 cluster bacterium | reverse complement strand
TCATCGTCTATGGGGTAGATTAATAGGCATTTTTTTCGTTATCCCATTTATATATTTTTTAGTTACCAAAAAATTGAATAAATTTGTTACTTTTAAACTTTTAACAATTTTATCATTAGGTTGTTTACAAGCAATAATTGGATGGTGGATGGTTAAATCTGGCCTAGTGGATAAACCTGACGTATCGCAATATAGATTAGCCATCCATTTTGGCAATAGTTTATTAATTTTATTTTTGATTTATTGGCTCATTCTGGACTTAAAAAATGTAAAATCTGAGATTAAATTTAATTTTAACCTATTACTTTTTTTTGTAATCTTCATCACAATCATTGCGGGATCATTCGTAGCAGGAATGGATGCTGGCCTTATGTATAATACTTATCCTTTAATGAATGATAATTTTTTGCCCGATGACTACCTTTCTTTAGGAATATTAGATCCATTTGAAAATCCTGGGTCAGCTCAGTTTCATCATAGACATTTGGGCCTGATTTCAGTATTAGCAATAATCATATTTTTTATAAAAAATTATTCAAACAAAAAAGTTTTTTTATCTCTTATATTTTTGATGTTACTAATTGTGATACAATTTGTATTAGGAATTTATATTCTATTAAATTACGTACCAAACCTTAATGCAAGTTTACATCAAATTGGAGCAATTTTAATTTTTTTAACTATTGTAAATATTATTCATACTTTAAATATTAAGACTTAATATTTTTTTTAATATTAATCCCCAACTCTTTAAGCTGATTTTCACTGACGTTAGAAGGTGCTCCCATCATGAGATCTTCTGCTTTTCCAGTCATTGGAAACAAAACAATTTCTCTTAAATTTGGTTCATCAGCTAATAACATTACAATTCTGTCAATACCAGGGGCTATACCACCATGAGGTGGTGCCCCAAATCTAAAAGCATTAATCATGCCTGGAAATTTATTATCAACAACATCTTGACTATATCCTGCAATTTCAAATGCTTTGTACATTATTTCGGGTACATGGTTTCTTATTGCACCTGATGATAATTCTATACCGTTACAAACTAAATCATATTGATATGCCAAAATATCTAAAGGATTTTTTTCATTAAGTGATTTCAATCCTCCTTGAGGCATCGAAAATGGATTATGTGAAAACTCAATACCTCCTGAAATATAATTTTTTTCAAACATTGGGTAATCAACAATCCAACAAAATTTAAATTGGTTTTCATTTATTATATTTTTTTCATTAGCAATTTTTATCCTAGCCTTTCCAGCTAAGTCTGCGGCTTCTTTTTCAGTTGAACATGAAAAAAACAATGCATCACCGTCATTCAAATTAAATCTTTTTTTCAAAACATTAGCTTTTTCAAAACCAAGGGCATTAGCTATTGGTCCTTTTGCTTCATTGTCTGAAAAAATTATATATCCCATTCCTGGAGCACCTTGTGACTGAGCCCATCCATTCATTTTATCTGCAAAAGCACGGCTACCACAATCTATACCAGGTATGCCTCTTACAATTGAACCTTTTTCTATATTATTTGCAAAAATTTTGAAATTAGATCCTTTAAAAACATCAGTTAAATCTTGTATAAGTAAATCATACCTAAGGTCTGGCTTGTCAGTCCCATATTTTAACATAGCATCTTTAAATGTAATTTTTACAAAATCTTTAACTACTTCTTTTTTAGTAAACTTTTTGAAAACATTATAAATAACTGGCTGAACAGCATCAAAAACATCTTCCTGTTCTACAAAAGACATCTCAACATCTAATTGATAAAATTCACCTGGAGACCTGTCTGCTCTGCTATCTTCATCTCTAAAACATGGTGCTATTTGAAAGTATTTATCAAAGCCTGAAACCATTATTAATTGTTTAAATTGCTGGGGAGCTTGTGGTAATGCATAAAACTTACCCTTATTAATTCTTGATGGGACTAAAAAATCTCTTGCACCCTCAGGGCTAGATGCTGTTAAAATTGGAGTTTGAAATTCCATGAAACCTTGCTCTAGCATACTGGATCTAATCTCTTGGATAATTTTTGATCTTAGAATAATGTTGTTGTGTGGTCTAGTCCTCCTTAAATCTAAATATCTATATTTTAATCTTATCTCTTCACCATAATCCTCTTCTGAATTGACTTGTAGGGGTAAATTAGCCGATTTTGATAAAACAGAAATATTATTTACTTCAAGCTCAACTTCACCAGTTGGGATGTTAGCATTAATCGTCTCTTGAGATCTTTCAACAACTTGTCCATAAACTGATATTACAGACTCTAAAGAAATTTTATTTAAAGTTTCAAATATATTAGATTGCGAATCAGATACTATTTGTGAAATACCAAAGTGATCTCTTAAATCAACAAATATTAATTGACCATGATCTCTTTTTCTATGTACCCATCCTGATAATTTAACTTGTTTTCCAACTAGGGATTTATTTATTTCATTACAATTATGAGTTCTATAAGTGTGAGTTTTGTTCATTAGGATTACCTCTCAACAACTTTTTATAACATCAAACTCTAAAATTACTATAATAAATTTAATTATAATATTAACGATTCCACTTTGAAATTACTTTTGAATTTAAATGAAAAATTATTAATACTATTAACGGAATTAACATTTGTAAAATAGTAGCTACTGCTAAATCTTTTCTATCTCCACTCGCTTGAAGATTTATTATCTCGAGTGACAAAGTTGATATTTCTCCGTTGCCAATAAAATAAACCGGAGTGTAAAGACTTATCGAAACTATAAAACCAATAGCAAAGCTAAGAAATATTATATTTAAAATTAAACCTAATTTAATTTTAAAAAGAATTGTCAAATAATTCTTATTCAATGACTTTGCAATTAGAATATATCGAAAATCAATGTTTTTATAAGAATTGGAAAAAATGATATATGTGTACGGTATTATATATAATATTTCGATCCACAATAAATTCATAAACTTATTATCAAAATTATTACTCAAAAGAAAATAGTTAAAACCTAACAAAATTGTTAATTCAGGTAATAATAAAGGTACATAAAATATAATGTTTAAAAACCTATATTTTAGTTGCAAGGCATCTATAAGTTCTAACCATAAGATCAATATGACTAAAGACAAGAATGATCCTAACGTGGCTATAGTTAGGGAATTTAAAAAACTATCTGAATTAAACTTAAAAAAAATAAAATAATTTTTTATCGATATCTCGTTTGGAAATAGATAAGGAAATTTCCAAATGTCTGTTATTGACCATAAAAAAGAAATACAAATATTAATCACAAAAAGTACAAATATAAACAATGAAAAAATATATAAAATATTTTCAATATATTTATTCTTTCTATCAAGAAGATATCTAAGACATATTAAAAAATTCTGATTACATGTAATTTTTTCCCCTATAATCCAAAATAAAACTATAAGTAAAATTGATACTAATTGAATTATCGATAGAGAGGCTGCTAATGAAAAGCTAGTTAATTCGGGCTGTTGAAAAAATTGTAAAATTCTTATTGAAGTTGTTGATGGAGTTGTTGGTGCAAGAATTATTGACATATCAATAACAGTTGCTGAGAAAATTAGTACTATAAATACTGCAATTTTTAATTGTTTATAAATAAAAGGAAAAACAAAAAAAAGCCAGCTAATAAAATTAGAAAAGTTTTTGGATTTTCCCAAATAAAAAAATTCTTTTACTTTTGTTGAGCTTAAAAAGCCAATTGAAATTAATAAAAAAAAAGGAGTTTCTTTTAGAATTAATCCTAAAATCAAAAATAATCCATAATTATCAGGGAACAAATCTAAGTTAGGTGGTCTATCAAATTCTAAAAATATTGATAGTAATCTAACAAAGTAACCACTAGATGAAAATAAGAAAGAAATTCCTACTGCCATAGTTATATGTGGGAAAGCAATTAGAGGATATAAAAGTTTACTTAAAACTGAAAAAAAATTAGTGAAATAGATTTTTGACAAAATTAATTGAGATAGAATTAAAGAAATAATAGTTGAAGTAAAACCTACAAAAATTGATAAAATAATAGATTTATTAATTCCAGGAAGTTGCAATGCTTCTTTATAATAATCAAGCGTTAGCTTGTCAGAAACTTCAAAAAAAAATCCTAAAGAAGGGAGAATTGAACTCATAATTCCAAAAAATATAGGCGAAAAAACGAACCCTAATATTGAAAAGAATACCAAAAATAAGATTGTTTTTTTTGTCCTCTCAATTGATCGAACCATATTTTTTTATCCAACCTTCTTCAATAACCTTTACCCAACTAGGATGTGGTTCAGGAATTTTTTTTTCTAAATCTAAAAAACTTAAATCTGTAGATTGATCCAATAGAGATTTAAATTGCTTTTGCANATCAATTTTTAATCTTTTAATAGATAGTACCGAAGGATCTCCCCAAATCTTAGGATTCTGCTTTTCTAATTGCGCTTCAGGAGATAACAAATAATTTATAACTACTTTTGAAGCGTTAATATTTCCAGAATTATATGGAATTGTNAGATAATGAGTATTTGCTAATGAACCAATTTCAGGAACATAACTTTTCACTGTTGTCNTAAAATTTCCTTTTAAAATCTCATTTTTTGGAAAAGAAATATTAAATGTTAATCCTAAATCAATCTCATTATCAGAAAAGAGCTGTGAAAGGGATAAATAATTGTTAGGATAATTTTTTCCACTTTTCCATAAATATGGAGTAATCTCATCAAACCAATTCCACAACTGATCTAATGATGATTTATGTATTACCTTATCGTATTTAGAATAAAAATCTTTATTGTTATTATCTGACACCTCTATTAAAATTTGTTTTAAAAAACTTGTTCCTATAAAGTCTGGTGGCTGAGGAAATGTAAATCGACCTGGGTTTTTTTTGATGAACTCTTTTAATTTTTGAGCGTTTCTTGGGGGAAANATTAATTGTTCACTATCATAATAAAAAATTAATTGAGATAAACCCCATGGCATTTCTTTTCCATCATTGAATATACCAAAATCGTAAAAATATGCCGATGAACTNGATAAATCTAAATACTTAGAATTTGGTAATTGAACAATCCAATTTTTTTCNAGTAATAAGTCATTTTTCATCATTGTTGAAAAGTTTTCACCATTCAACCAAACTATATCAACTGAACCATTAGTATTTTTCTTTGCGATTTTTTCAAATAAAACTTTTTTTACAGCGTCTGAAGTATCTTTAATTTTAATATGCTTTAATTCAATACCATATTTTTTAAAAACTTGCTCTTTTACCCATTGAAGATAATTATTTATATTTTTAGACCCCCCCCAAGCGTGCAATTTAACAGTTTTATTTTTGCTACTTTTTACTACCTGGTTCCAATTATTAAAATTTTCTATTTTACCTAAAGATGTGCTGACAAAACTAATTGTAAAAAAAACCATTAAAATTAAAGATTTCATATTTCACCCGTTTAAATTTATTTTTTAAAACATATATCATATTAGTATCAAATTAGTGGTTAACAATGAACGCTTTATTTATTTTAATTGATCAGATCATCTCATTATACTTATATACTCTAATAGCTTATGTTATTATAACCCTTCTCGTTCAGTTTGAGGTAATTAATAAATACAATAAAATCATAGACATTATTCTAAAAGGGCTTATCACTTTGCATGAACCTTTACTTATAAAAATTAGAAAATACATTCCATTTATCGGTGGTATGGATTTTTCACCAGTTGTAGTCATTTTACTTTTATCGTTTATTAGAAATCTATTAATTGATTACAGGTTAAGTTTATAGGTTATCATTGTTTAATAGTTCATCAAAAATCATAGATGGAATTCAACATTCCAAAAATCTTTTACACAGAGTTAAAACTTTAGCCTCTGTCTCCGAAGATTTTAACAAACGTAAACCATGTATAGCCGTGATTTTGGTAGGTGAAAACTCAGCGAGTGAAATATATGTGAAAAATAAAATTAAAACTGCCAATAATATCGGTATAAAATCTATAAAAATTTCATATCCATCTTCAGTCTTAGAAAACGATTTACTTTCTCAGATTAAAAAGTTAAATGATCAAAATGAAGTTGATGGAATACTTGTTCAACTGCCACTACCAAATCATATTTCTGAAGAAAAAATAGTTTTATCAATTGATCCTTCTAAAGATGTAGACGGTTTTCATCCTATAAATTTTGGTAATTTATTTTTAGGTAATTATACTATGTTGCCTTGTACACCGCTAGGATGTTTACATTTGCTTAAAAAAGAACTCGGTTCTCTAAGTGGATTAAATGCTGTGATTGTAGGAAGATCCAATATCGTAGGTAAACCGATGCAATCTCTACTTTTAAAAGAAAATTGTACAACAATTATAACTCATTCAAAAACCATAAATTTATCTGAGTTTACCTTAAAAGCTGATATTCTTATTTCAGCCATTGGAAAACCAAAATTTATAAAGAAAAATCATATAAAACCTGGATCCGTAGTTATTGATGTTGGTATTAATAGAATAAAATTAGATAATAAGAATAAAATTGTTGGAGATGTTGATTTTGAAGATGTAATAGAAAAGGTTAAATCAATTACTCCAGTTCCTGGAGGAGTTGGACCAATGACTATCGCGTGTCTAATGTATAATACAGTTAAAGCTAGTTATTTACGAAATAACAATAAATTTAAAGAAGTTATTTTTGATGAATGATTTTTTAGCAAACTCAATTTTAGTGATTTGTCTTCTTATAGTTTTTGGTATTTTAATGTGGGGAATTATTACTATGGGAAGAGGAGGTNAATACAATAAATCAAAGAGTAATTTAATAATGAGATATAGAATAATTTTTCAAGCAATTGCAATAATANTTTTTGTGTTTATTTTATATATTAAGAGACAATAAAATGGTTAAGCTTAATAAAATTTATACTAAAACTGGAGATGACGGTTCCACAGGNTTATCAGATGGTAGTCGTGTAAAAAAATATGATTTAAGACCTACTTCTTATGGTGAAGTCGACGAATTAAATTCGTATATTGGTTTAATTATGAATAGCCTTAAAAAAGATGAAAACTATACTTATTTAATAGATATTTTAAAAAAAATACAAAATGATCTTTTTGATTTAGGTGCAGATTTATCTACGCCATATGAAAAAGAGCCTAAGTTTGCACCTTTGAGAATAAAAAAGTCACAAGTTTTATTTTTAGAAGGTTTAATTGATAAATTTAATAAAAAATTAAAACCATTAAATTCATTTATTTTACCAGGAGGTNGTGAAATCTCAAGCTGGCTTCACGTTGCTAGAACAGTTGCGAGAAGAGCAGAAAGATCTACATCAAAATTGTCAGACGAAAAATATATTAATAAACATTCATTGATCTATTTAAATAGATTATCAGATTTTCTTTTTGTTGTTTCTAGGATTACAAATGATAACGGTAACTCNGATGTGTTATGGGTTCCAGGAGAAAATCAGTGATTAAATTATAAGGGAGTTTAAATTATGAAAATACTTGTTCCNGTAAAAAGAGTTGTTGATTACAATGTAAAAGTTCGTGTTAAAAAAGATGAAACTGATGTTGAATTAGATAATGTAAAAATGTCTATGAACCCATTCGATGAAATAGCGGTTGAAGAGGCTCTAAGATTAAAAGAAAAAAATATTGCTAATGAAGTTATTGCTATTTCAATTGGTAAATTAGATGTACAAGAAACAATTAGAAATGCTTTAGCTATGGGAGCTGATTCAGGAATTTTTGTAAAATGTGATGCAAAGCTTGAACCCTTATCTGTTGCTAAAGTTCTCACATCAATATGTAAAAGAGTAACACCTGATCTAGTTATAATGGGCAAACAAGCTATTGATGACGATATGAATGCCACAGGTCAAATGCTTTCAGCAATGTTAGAATGGGGACAAGCAACTTTTGCTAGNAATCTTGAAATTCAAGATAAAACAATAAAAGTAGGAAGAGAAGTTGACGGTGGAATAGAAAATATTGAAGTTCAATTGCCAGCAATTATAACGACTGACTTAAGATTAAACGAACCAAGATATGCTAGTCTTCCAAACATNATGAAAGCTAAAAGAAAACCAATTGAAGAAATTGATATTAAAGAATTAAATCTCGACATAGAACCNAGATTAGAAATAATAAAAGTTGAAGAACCAAAATCAAGAGANGCTGGNATAATGGTNAAGTCTGTTGATGAGATGATTAATAAATTAAAGAATGAAGCGAAAGTTATTTAATAGAGGTGAAAATGAAAACTTTAGTATTAGTAGAACATAATAATGATAAACTTGAAAAATCAACATTNAATACAATNTCAGCAGCTTATCANTTAGATAACGTTGACCTTCTTGTTTTAAGTAATAATTGTAAANATGTAAGTAATNAACTATCAAANCTCGAAAATATAAATACTATATTTACANACGAACANGACAGTTTTTTAAACCCTTTAGCTGAAAATGTAGCANGTTTTATAGCTAAAAATTTTAATGACTATTCTAATATACTATTTTCTAATAGTTCAAACGGTAAAAATATAGCGCCAAGATTAGCTGGTTTATTAGATACCATGATTATACCAGACGTCATTGAAATAATTAATAGTAATACTTTCAAAAGACCAATTTATGCCGGAAATGCAATTGCGACTTGTAAAAGCAAAAATAAAATTAATGTTATTACTATACGTTCTACAGCATTTGAAGAAGCTAAAATTGGAGATAGAACCGCATGTGAAATTAAAGAAATAGGAAGTCCAATAGATAATAATTTATCTAAATTCTTAAACTCAAATTTAACAAAAAGTGAAAGACCTGAATTAACATCAGCTGAAATTGTAGTATCTGGAGGAAGGGGATTGGGTTCTGCAGAAAATTTTAAAATATTAGAAAAATTAGCGGATAAATTAGGCGCTGCTATGGGAGCAAGTAGAGCAGCAGTTGATGCTGGATACGTGCCAAATGATTGGCAAGTTGGACAAACTGGAAAAATTGTTGCACCAAATCTTTACATAGCTGTTGGTATTTCAGGTGCTATACAACATTTGGCTGGGATGAAAGATAGTAAAGTTATTGTAGGTATAAACAAAGATGAGGAAGCACCAATTTTTTCTATTTCCGACTATGGTTTAGCTGACGACTTATTTAAAGCTGTACCAGAAATGGAAAATAAGATCAGTTAAAAAAGTTTATGATGTTATTTAATGATTTTGTATTATATTTAAAAATTCCTTCTTTTTTTGCAATGACAAATTTTTGTTTTACTAAAAGTGTTGTAGGAACTCCTCTTAATTGAAAACTTTTGAATAAAGCCATTTCCGAATCAAAATATGAAGTCAATTTATTTACCTTATATTTTTTTAAATACTCTAATTGTTCTTTTATAGGCTTTTTATCAATTGATATGATGATAATTTTAAATTCTTTATTTTCCTTTTGCAATTTCATCAAGTCTGGCAACTCTTTTTTACACGGAATACACCAAGTAGCCCAGAAATTTAAAATGTAATTTTTATTTGTTTTTAAATTATTATAAAAGTTTTCTTTAATATCTTTCGTGTTTTTTAATTTAATGTTTTTTTCTATCTGTAATTGTGAGTCTTGGAACAAGCCGTTAGATAAACATGTAAAAGGAAAAATGATAAAAATCACTACTAAATATTTTAAATTCGTAAACAATATTGTTTCTCTTTCTTTATTTTATATATTAAGTTAATTATCATAAATATAAAGTTGTAAAAATGGTTAATAGAAAAAAAATATCTAAAAGTGTTATGTGGGGAGGTCGATTTGAGGGTGCTTCTAGTGAGCACTTAATAAAACTAAATGCTTCAATAAACTTTGACAAAAACCTTTATATCCAAGATATTGAAGGCTCTATTGCTCATGCTGAAATGTTATCAAAACAAAAAATTATTTTAAAAAAAGATTTTTTAGAAATAAAAAGTGGCCTTTTAAAGATTAAAAAAGAAATTGAAACTAATAAATTTAAATTTAAGACAGAATTAGAAGATATTCATATGAATATTGAAAACAGACTAATTGAACTTATTGGAGATTCAGGAAAAAAACTTCACACAGCTCGTTCTAGAAATGATCAAGTAGTAACAGACATTAAAATATGGATAAGAAAAGATTTAGATCAAATAATGGATCTTATAAAAGATCTTCAGGTAAAATTAATAGATCAAGCTGAAAGGAATTATAATACATTAATGCCTGGATATACACACCTTCAAGTAGCTCAACCTATAACTTTTGGTCATCAATTATTGGCTTACGTTGAGATGTTTGGAAGAGATAAAACAAGACTTCAAGATTGTAAAAACAGAATGAATGAGTGTCCATTGGGTTCAGCGGCATTGGCTGGAACAAGCTATCCAATTGATCGAAATTTTGTAGCTAAAAAACTAAACTTTGATTCACCTACTAGAAATTCTATTGATTCTGTTTCAAGTCGTGATTTTGCTGTTGAGTATTTGTCAGTTATTAGTTTGATCGGTGTGAATTTATCTAGGATTGCTGAAGAACTTATCTTATGGTCCTCTAATGGTTTTAACTTTATAAAAATAGGTGAAGAATTTACAACAGGATCAAGTATAATGCCTCAAAAAAGAAATCCTGATGCAGCTGAACTCATTAGAGGAAAATCAAATAGACTTATTGGAAATTTAGTTAATTTAATTTCCCTTTTAAAAGGATTACCTCTTGCTTATAGTAAAGACTTACAGGAAGACAAAGAACCAATATTTGATTCATCAGAAAATATTAAGAATTGTATTGTCAATATGATTGGCATAGTTAAGTCATTAAAGGTAAATAAAAATAAAATGCTAAAAGCTTTGCAAAAAGGTTTTCCTACAGCAACTGATCTAGCGGATTATTTAGTGACATATTTAAACATACCCTTTCGAGATGCTCATAAAATTACTGGTAGAATAATTCTTCTTGCTGAAAAAAATGACTGCTCACTTGATGAACTTTCACTAGAGGAGTTAAAATCAATAGAACCAAAAATTGATAATTATGTCATGAAGTCTATTAGTATTAGTTCCTCAATTTCAAAAAAAACTTCTTTTGGAGGAACTTCTCCAAGGCTAGTTTTAAAAGCAATATCTGATGCAAAAAGGAGGTATTTGTAAATCTATGAAATCAATAAAAAAAATAAATTTTTTCATTCTTTTCTTTCTAATTTATCAATTTTTTTTTTATGGGTGCGGTAAAAAAGCAGAACCTGTAGTGCAAACAAAAGAAGACGTTTCTAGGAAANACTAAAATGAAAACTGGCTATTATAGAGATAGAGGCCAACTCCTGCTTCAAAATATNAATTTAAAGAGTATNTCGGAAANATACAGTACACCNCTGTATATTTATGATTCAAATTCNATTAAANAATCATTTAACTTNCTTNAAAATATTATGAAACCTTTCAATGGTAATATCCATTTTGCAGTTAAATCAAATGATAACCTCGGTATTATAAAGTATCTTAACAANCTAGGTGCAGGAACGGATGTGGTTTCAATTGGTGAGTTAAAAAGGTGCCTAAAAGTTTCTGTAAACCCNCAACAAATAATTTTCTCTGGTGTTGGAAAAGATAAAGAGGAAATAGAATTTTCTATATCAAATAATATCAAACAATTAAATGTAGAATCCATTGAAGAATTAAAAGATGTTATTAAAATATCAAATAACTTAAAAAGAAATGTAAATGTAGCTTTGAGAGTAAATTTTGATATAAATGCTAAAACTCATCAAAAAATATCTACCGGTGATGAAAATTCAAAATTTGGTATAATTGCTGAAGATATTGTGATTGCGTATAAATTATTAAATGAAGCAAAGTTTGTTAATCCATTTGGATTAGCAGTGCATGTAGGTTCACAATTATTTGATTATGATGTATTTTTTGAAACCTTTATGAAAATTAAAACTCTTGCAATTGAATTAAGGAATTTAGGATTTGAGGTAAATCATTTAGACTTAGGAGGTGGTTTTGGAATTGATTACACAAAAAACAAGTTACTTAATTATAATTCATTTAAAAAAGCAATTAATAAAGTTTTTAAGAAAGATGAATTTGAATTAAGTGTTGAACCTGGTAGATCATTGATTGCAGATGCTGGCATTTTATTAACAAAAATTATTAGAACTAAATCAACTAATTTGAAAAATTTTTTGATAGTTGACGCTGCAATGAATAACTTAATAAGACCTACTCTTTATAATGCTTATCATTCAATTGAACCCATTCAATTAGATAAAAAAAGATTATTGAAAAAATATGACATAGTTGGACCAATTTGTGAAACAGGAGACTTTTTGGGTCTTGATTGCAATTTGCAAGAAATGTATAAAAATGAAATTTTAGCAATAATGACCTGTGGAGCTTATGGAAGCGTAATGAGATCAAATTATAACAGTAGGCCAAGTGCTGCAGAAATTTTGATTTATGATAATTCAGAGATCTTACTTAGAGAAAAAGAGAAAATTGAAGAAATTATCGATTTTGATATAGTTCCGACTTTTTAGCTTGATAAGTCAATTTTTTTCATAATAGTTGCTCGAATTGAAGCATTATTATATTTTTTGTTAGTTAAGATTAAATGATTAATTTTAAGAAAATCATTAGAATTAATAAAAGGTTGTGTTGATTTAATTATAGTTTCAGCCAATATTTTACCATCTTCGGTTGTCATTATAACTTTTAAAGATGGTGTTAAAATTGGATAATTAGATTTGTTTTTAATATTACCAAAAAACTTTACGGATTTATCTTCATAAACTGCATTAAAGTTTTCAATTTCTAAGTTTTCAAAATCAGCATAAAATGGTATTTTGATATCTTTCATAAATACAAAAATTTTATCAAAATATTTTTCTACAAAATTGGGNAAATAATAATGGCTTAAACTTAAAANATTATTTCTAAAATATACNCTGCTACTTATCATTAAAATTGTTAAAAAAATAATTAATGGCATAGNAAAACTATTATTTTCAATATTTATTTTNTCTGAAGATTTTNTATTAATTTGCTTTTTTANATCTTGATTTTTCTTTTTATTTAATTTNTNAGATCTTTTTTTAATGCTTGCCTCTGCGATTTCTTCAGCAATTTGNGCGACTGTTTTCTTTTTAACATTATAATTTTTGTTTTTAAAATCACTTGATGCTGTTTGATTTTTTTTTGCTTTGTTAGTAAGAATATCTGTTTTTTTCTTTATTTCTGATCTGATAGCCTCTAAATCCTTTTGTAACTTTTCATTAGAGATTTCTTCAGTTTTTTTGATTAAATTTACAGGCCATTCGTTATCACAAACACTACACTTAAAAAATTTTAATTTAGGCGTAATTAGGTTTTGATCGACCTCAAACGAAGTGTTGCATTTTAAACATTTTTCTAACATAACTATTTAACCTAAGGCAGCTTATATTGTATAATATAATATATATGTTTCCAAATAATTAACAAAATATTATGAATAAAAAAACTGTTTTATTGTTCCTTTCTTTAACATTAATTTTAATAATCATAGATTATTTGTTTTTTTATAATAAAATTTCAAATTATAAAAATGAACTAAGACATAATAATAATTTTATAGTTTTAACAGGTGGCAATCATAGAGTTAAAAAAACTCTTGAAATTTTTTTCAAAGTTAAAAACAATGAAAAAAATTTATTTATAAGTGGTGTAGGAAAAGGTTTTAGTAAAAATACATTAAAAAATCTAACCAAAGATAAATTTAATAATGAGCAAATTATTGAATGCTGTATTTATATAGAGGGGATTTCAAATAATACTTTTTCTAATGCTGTTGAAAGTTTAAAATGGATAAAAACAAAAAAAATTAATTCCTTTGTTCTTTTAACGAACAATTATCATATGCCAAGAGCTATGTTAGAATTTAAAAATATTTTTAAGAATATTAAAATTACACCTTATATATTTATGGATAAAAACAAATATTGGTGGAAAAAATCTATAAATTTTATTTCTGAATATTTTAAATATAAATTTACGTATTTAAGAATTAACTTACTTCAATTTTAATTCTTCAGGTAAATGTTGTTTAGCTTCTATAATTTTATTTCTTATTTTTTTAGATTTATTGAAAAAATCAAATAATTCATTTGATCTTTTTTGCCTTATTAACTTTTGTAAAGCTGAAATATCTTCGTTGAACCTTTGTAACATCTCTAAAACTGCTTCAGAATTATTCAAAAAGACATCTCTCCACATAGTTGGATCAGAAGAAGCTAGTCTGGTAAAATCTCTGAATCCTGTAGCAGAATATCTAATTACNTCATTTTTTAAATCATTTTCTAAATTACTTGCAGTATCAACAATTGAATACGCAATTAAATGAGGTAGATGAGATGTAATAGCAAGTATTTTATCATGATAATTTGCGTCCATAAATTCAACTTTTGAACCAAAAGTTTTAAATAAATTTTTCAAAATCATACCTTGTTTATTATTCTTATCACCTATAATTATCCAGAATCTATCTCTAAACAAATTATGAAATCCTGCATTTGGTCCAGAATGTTCTGTTCCTGCCAGGGGGTGAGATGGAATAAAAAAAGTACCTTCAGGAATAAATGGAGATAAATCTTTTATTACTGAAATTTTAGTTGAACCAGTATCAGTAACGATTGCTCCCTTTTTTAAATGTGGTGCAATAGAACTTCCTACTTCAATCATTGCTCCTACTGGCACTGCTAAGATTATTAAATCAGAATTTTTAACAGATAATTCAATAGAACTACACGTTTCATTAGCTATTTTGAGTGATTTTATAATATCTAGATATTTAGTATTTTTGTCATAAACCTTGATAAAAAATTGATTTTTCATGTAAAAATCTAAGGCTCTTAATATAGAACTTCCTATTAAACCTAAGCCTATTATAGTAATAATTTTTTTGTTAGTTTCCATGTTTCAAAGATAAAAATTCTTTTAGTATTTTTATAAAATACTGATTTTCTTCTTCTGTTCCAAAAGAAACTCTAATATATTGTGGGAGATTATAAACATTCATTCCTCTAACTAACAAACCTTTTTCTTTAAAAAACTCAACTGCTTTGTTAGATGAAGATAAAAATTTACTAGGTATTTTTATTAAAATAAAATTTGTTACAGATTTTATAAATTCTAAGCCTAATTGATTAAGCTGATATTCCATGTATTTCAGACAGTTTAAATTAAAATTGTAACAATAGTCTTGAAATTCCAAATCCTCCATCGCAATTATGCCCGCATTTATAGCTACTGAGTTAACACTAAATGGTCCTCTAACTGACATTAAATAATTAATGATTTGACTATTACTATAACCCCATCCTAATCTTAATCCAGCCAAGCCGTGTAATTTGGAAAAAGTTCTTAACATAATTACATTATTATATTTTTCTACTAAATCACTTCCATCAGTATAGTCCTCATGACGTATATATTCTGCATATGCAGCATCATAAACTAGCAAAACATTATTTGGTATATTTTCGACTAATCTATAAATTTCATTTTTATTTATAAAAGTTCCTGTTGGATTATTAGCATTTGCAAGAAATATTAAACGAGTTTTATTAGTGATTAAGTTTAAAATATTATCTACATTAACGTAAAATCTGTTATCCGCAGCAACTTTTTTTTCTCCACCAGCAATTGTAATTGATTGAGGAAATTGTAAGAAACCATATTGTGTATAGATAGCCTCATCACCAGGCTTTAAGTATGTTTGNGNTATGACTGAAATNAAATCATCTGAACCATTCCCAAGAATTAATTTACTAGTATCTAAGTNATGAATTTTAGAAATAGTTTTAATAAGGTTTTCAGAATGTTGAGGTGGATAACGATTAAATAAATTAATTTTTAATTCTTTGTCAATTTTTGGAGAGTACCCGAGAGGGTTTTCATTAGCTGAGAGTCTAATTAATTGTTTTAAATTTGATGTACCAAAATTTGGTTTATAAGCATCTAAATTTAAAACAGAATTTTTTGGTTTTGGAAACATTCCTTTTTCTATCCTAAGTCATTTCAAAATGAAATATTTTTTTTTGTAAAAATTTTCAATTAATGGAAACTCTGACACTATTTGTACGGATATATCTAAATCATCAAAAATAGTTGAAGATTTATCAACTATTGCTAGGTCAATTTTATTTTGTTTTAATTCTAGTATCAAATCTTTTTCATTTTCAAATCCAATATCATCAAAGTAAGGTCCAAAATACGCATCATATGCTGCTAATGAAAATCTGTCATTTTTTATAAAACCAATCTTAAGTTTTTTTTGTTCAGACAAATTATATCCTATAATTTGTCTCCAAATTCTTTCAGCAAGTTTCTGGTTAATATTATAAGAAAAGATTTTATTCATTAATTTTTTTTCTCTAACAGGATCATAAGTAAACTTTCCCTTTTTAGATTTTAAAATCTCACTTGATAAACTTTGTCTTTTATAAATTAAATCAGCTATGGTTTTATCAAGTTTATCTATTTTTTCACGTAATTTTTCTAATTCATCCATAGTGCAATTGAAATATAATTTTTATAATGTATTCTTATTAATAACATAGTTTTTTCTTATTAGGATAAAAATATTATGATTAAAATTGAAATTTTAAATTCATTAAGTGACAATTATATTTATGTATTGCATAACCCAATTAATAAAGTTACTGCTGTAATAGATCCAGGTGAAGCCAAACCAGTAATTGATTTACTTACTAAAAATAATTGGAATTTAAATCAAATATTTAATACTCATCATCATGATGATCACATTGCCGGAAATAAACAGCTTATCGAAAAGTATAACTGCAAACTAATCGGCCCTAAGTATGATCAAGATAGAGTTAAAAATTGTGATTTTTATGTTTCTGATGGTGATGAAATAGATATGATTGGTGAAAAAGCTAATATAATTTTCACACCAGGTCATACTATTGGCCATATTTGTTACTATATTAAAAAATTAAATGTACTCTTTTCTGGGGATACTCTATTTAGACTTGGATGCGGGAGANTGTTTGAAGGTACTTTTGAACAAATGAANAATAGTTTAGANAAATTAATTAATTTGCCAAATAACACACTTGTTTACTGTGGTCANGAATATACNGTTTCAAATGCTAANTTTTGTAAAACTTTAAATTATAATAATTCNNAAGACTTGGAAAAAGAAATTTTAGAAATTTCATCATTNAGAANTAANAATAAACCAACNATACCATTTCTNCTTGAAAAAGAAAAAAANTTGAACCCATTTTTAAGGCATAGTGATGTAAAGTTTAAAGATNTTAATAATCTTCAAAAACTAAATGANATTGAAGTTTTTACTTACTTTAGACAACTTAAGGATAATTACTAATTTCATATGCAACGTTACAGTCATCAAAAGCATTTGGCTTCGTTATTTTAATTTTAATGTATTTTACCTTATCTAATCTTTTACAATTAATAATTAACGTTTCAGCTAAAGTTTCAATTAAATTATAATGTTTTGTGTTAACAACATTTAAGATTGTTCTTCTAAATTTTCCATAGTCAGCGACATCATCTAAATTATCTGAATTAGTCTTAATATTTTTTATAAGNAGAATTTCTAAATTTATTATTATTTTNTGCTTATTTTTTTTTTCTTCTTCATACACTCCTANAGAAGCATTNCAAATTAAATTTTCTATAAAAATTTTTTTATGCATTACNACTCCAAACTTTNTTATAAAGCAACNTCTCTCAANGGGGGAGCTAGATGTGCACCTCCATCTAATAAAGAAATATGCCCTGTAACAGAATTAGTGTTAGTTAAAAAATCTAATGCCAAATATAAATCATTTAACGTNGCAGAACTTTTCAAAATATTTTTCTTATGAGATTTTTTAAAATCTTTAGAATTTTGGTTTTCTGCAGGCAAAATTATACCTGGAGCAATACCATTTACTCTTAGATTTGGAGCATATGATAATGCTGATAATTTTGTTAAACCTGCCATAGATAATTTAGATAAAGTGTANGAATAATAATCTGGATTTAACCCATATATTTTGGCGTCNATAATATTGATAACCATATTATTTTTATTTTTTTTAGTATGATTTTTCATGATNTTTTTATAAAGTGCTTGAGTNAACATTGATGGAACTGAAAAATTCACTGACATGTGATTATTTAGTTGTTCAAGTGAAAAATCTCTTCCAGAGTCATATTTAAAAAAACCTGCATTATTAATTAATCCNATCCACTCTTCTTCNAAAGTATTGAGATTNNCAATCAAATTGTTAACTTCATTATAATNNGTAAAATCTGCATTATATAACTTTATTCTATTTGAATAAGATGATAATTCATGAGCTGTTTCTTCTGCATGAATTTTTGATTTGTTATAATGTAATATTAAATCCCAATCGTTCATAACAAAAAATTTTGAAATTTTTTTTCCTAATCTTTTAGANCCAGACGTAACCAATATTGATTTTCTTTTTTTCATATTATGGGCTCTCAATTATATAATCAGGTATTATGTTGGTTTTTTTTATAAATGAAGGAATATTTTCATTGCGTAGTAAACCATGATTAGTCATTAGAACTGATTTAATTCCAAATGAATTTGCGCCTAATATATCAGTATGTAACGTATCACCTACCATTGCAACTCGTGATAAATCAACTATGGATCCAGTAATAAATTGAACTTTTTCAATTGCCATTTCATAAATAGTTGAAAAAGGTTTTCCAAACCATAAAGGTAAATTTACACCCTCATTAATTAGTTTAAAAGAAAAATAACCAGGTTCAATACTAAAGTAATTTTTATGTGGAGCAACTATATCAGGATTTGAAACAAAAAACGGTCTTGGTTTTGAAAGTAACGAAGTTTTTAACAAATCTTGATAATCTGAATCCCAATAACTTGTTCCTAAAAAAATAAATGAATCAACTTCATCAAATTGATTAATATCCTTTTCTAAATCTATTGTAATAGAGTTTTTAATATTAAGTGCCTCATCTTTATTCCCTAAAACCCCAATTTTAGAGGGTTTATGATGAAAAGATAGAAATCTTTCTGTAACATCACGACTTGATATGATTTCGTCATAAGAAAATTCTAAACCAAGATCATAAAACTGGTTAATTTTTTTTTCTGAACAATATGTTGCCCCATTTGTTAAAATAATTATGCAAATACCTTTATCCCTAGCTACATTTAATGTGTCTATTATTTTAGGTATTAATTTTTCTCCAATGTTTATCACTCCAAATGCATCTAAAAACAGAACATCAAAATCATCCAAAACACTACTTAAACATTTTCTTACGTTTAAGTTCTTTGTTTTTTTTGTAGAAAGAGGAAAAATTTTTTTAAAATTTTCATATAAAGAAATAACGTCTGTAGGTTTGATATTTTTAATTGATGGAAATGAATAATTAGGATCAAACTTTTCATTGTGAATCAAAAATTGATGATTGTTATTTATCATTATTTATTTATAGTTGATTTTTATTATTAATAAATTGGTAAATCATAAAAATGATAATTAAATCTTCTTATTCTTTAGTTGAAGAAGCAAAACAAAATATAAAAAGTATAAACTTTTATGAAGCTTTAAAATTACATTCTGAAAAAAAGACTTTGTTTATTGATCTAAGAGACATTAGGGAATTGGAAAAGACTGGAAAAATTGAAAAAGCAAAACATGCACCTAGAGGTATGATAGAGTTTTGGATTGATCCAAAAAGNCCTTACTATAAGGATTATTTTAATATGAATAATAGTTTTATATTCTACTGTGCTTCTGGTTGGAGATCGGCTTTAACAACTAAAATTGCTTTAGAAATGGGCCTTTTAAATGTCTTAAATCTCGAAAACGGAATCAATGAATGGATAAAACTCAATGGTCCTATTGAGAAAGTTTTCAGAAAATAAAAATTTGATTAATTAAAAATTTATATTTATAATAGGTATGTCTTAATCTTTTTATGTGAGAGCGTTATTATAACCGCCGAAGGAGCAATTACCCTAGAAACTCTCAGGCAAATGAATCATAAGNAGTTGACAATCTGGAGAGAGGCATTCTTTTTTTTGCCCACCGAAGGAGTAANCTCATTANTTTGAGTGAATCTCTCAGGTACCCNTGACAGATTAGGGAATANTTTGTCTTGGAGTTTTTATGAAAAAAATAGCAGTAATTGGAGCAGGCGTAACAGGAGTTACTACGGCTTATCAACTNATGAAAAAAGGNTACNATGTCACTGTTTTTGAAAAGCAAAAATATGCTGCAATGGAAACAAGTTTCGCAAATGGTGGTCAATTGTCAGCATGTAATGGTGAAGTATGGACAAATTGGAAAACTATTTTCCAGGGAATGAAATGGGCTTTTAAGAAAGATGCTCCNCTNTCTATNAATTTAAAACCCTCAACTCATAAAATTAGTTGGTTTTTAAATTTTTTAGCAAATGTAAAAAATCATAAAACAAATACTATTGAAACTGTGAAAATGGCAATTGAAAGTGGTAAAATTCTTAAAGAATTATTGAATAAAGAAAATATAANTTTTGATTTTAANGAAAAAGGCATATTNCATTTATGTAATTCNAAAGATAACTTCAATCATGGATTAAAAGTAAATGAATGGTTATTCAAAGCTGGTCTANATAGAAAACCNCTTAGTAATAATGAAATTAAAAATATTGAACCTACAATAAATTTAGANGGATTTTTTGGTGGATTTTANACTAAAAGTGATATGTCTGGTGANATACATACTTTTACAAAAAAATTAGCAGAAATTTGTAAAATAAATAATGTGAAATTTTATTATGAAACTATTATCNATGANATAATACACAAACATNANACTATAGAATTAGAATTTNANTCNAAAAGTTTAATNTGTTCAGAAAATTTTGATNCAANAGTCATATGTGCTGGAGTATCAAGTAAACAAATNGCTTCCAAGTTAGGTGACAATGTAAATATATATCCNGTAAAAGGTTACTCNATNACGNTTAATCTTAATGAAAAAGNAAGNCAAGAAGCAGCTCCTGAAGTTTCATTGCTTGANGATGGCGCGAAGATTGTTTCTAGTAGATTAGGAAAAAAAAGGTTTAGAATAGCTGGAACTGCTGAGTTTAACGGGTACAATAAAGATATAAGAGATGATAGAATTGACCCCTTGGTTAAATGGAGTCAAAAGTTATTTCCAAATGTATCTACTGAATATTATACGCCTTGGGCAGGCCTTAGACCGATGACACCAAGCATGATGCCTAAAATTGGAAGAGGAAAGTTACCTGGAATTTTTTATAATACAGGTCATGGTCATTTAGGTTGGACATTAAGTTCTTATTCGTCTTTATTAATTTCAGATTATATTTTAGGAACTGATAATATGACTTAATGTACTAAATGTCTAAGTTTGAAACTCTTAGAGCGTTTTCCTGAATAAAATTCCTTCTATATTCCACCACTTCACCCATAAGTGTTGAAAATGTTTCTTCTGCCTGAATTTCTTGATCTACTTTCACTTGTACTAAACTTCTAGAGTTTGGATCTAAAGTTGTTTCCCACAATTGCTCCGGGTTCATTTCACCTAAACCTTTATATCTGCTAATTTGAACACCTTTTTTTCCTCTTTCTAAAATAAGATCCACCAAATTGATTGATGAAAAAATATTTTTTTCCTCATTTTCAAAAACTAATGTTAGATTTTTCTCAAAAAATTTAACCTTTTCAAATAGTTTATTAATTTCTACTACCTCTTGATGATTTAAATCATTAGAGTTTAATTCATATTTTTCACTAACACCTCGATGAGTTTTTACAAATATTATTGATTTTTTATCTGGACTTAAATCTACCTTCCAGTTACGAAGCTTTGGATTAAATTTATTGAAAAAATCTCTAATTCTATTAATTTCCTCATTATTTATAAAAATATCTTCATTGAGGCAACCCAAAATTGANAGTACTGAGATAATATCTTCATTACCTATTTTACGTTTTAAAGATTTTATATATTTATTCATAGTTATACAATTATCAACAAATTGATTTAAATCTCTATCAATAATTATTTCATTTCCATCAATTTTTAAAGAACAGTTTTTTATACCATTTTCGATAAGGAATGTATCTANATGAGATTGATCTTTCAAATAAACTTCAGATTTATTTATTTTAAGCTTGTATAATGGTGGTTGGGCTATATATAAATAACCNGCATCAACTAANGGTCGCATATGTCGAAANAAGAATGTTAAAAGCAAAGTTCTTATGTGACTTCCGTCTACATCTGCATCAGTCATTATAATAATTTTATGATATCTAGTTTTTTCTATATTTAATTCACTATTTCCAACTCCAGCTCCAATGGCAGTTATTAAAGTTCCAATTTCAGTAGATGATAACATTTTATCAATTCGCGAACGTTCGACGTTAAGTATTTTTCCTCTTAATGGCAATATGGCTTGATTTAGTCTATCTCTTCCTTGTTTAGCTGACCCTCCTGCAGAGTCTCCTTCAACTAAAAAAATNTCAGCTTTTGTTGGATCTTTTTCCTGACAATCAGCTAATTTTCCAGGTAAACTGGCAATATCCAAAACACCTTTCCTTCTAGTCAATTCTCTTGCTTTTCTTGCAGCCTCTCTAGCACTAGCAGCTTCATATACTTTATTTATAATTTTTTTTGCGTCTGCAGGGTTTTCTTCAAACCATTGTGATAAAGATTCATTTACATATTGTTCAACAATTGGTCTAACTTCACTGGAAACAAGTTTATCTTTAGTTTGACTAGAAAATTTAGGATCAGGTAATTTAAGTGATATAATTGAAGANAGTCCTTCCCGACAATCATCGCCAGTCAACTGAATTTTTTCTTTTTTAGCAAAGCCAAAATTATTTGAATAATTATTTATTACTCTAGTTANAGCAGCTCTAAAACCTGCAAGATGAGTTCCTCCATCTCTTTGGGGAATATTGTTTGTGAAACACAAAGAGGTTTCATGNAAGACATCTGTCCACTCAAGTGCTATATCAATAGAAACATCGTTTTTTTCTAAATTAGTAATTATAGTATCATGGAAGCTGTTTCTTGATTTGTTAAGGTATTTTATGTATTGCTCTAATCCGCCTTCATAAGAAAATGTTGATATTTTATTTTCTTGTTGTTCCCTTTCATCTTTTAAAATAATTGATATACCGCTATTTAAAAAAGCTAGTTCTCTTAGCCTATGCTCTAAAATTTTAAAGTCAAAATTTATTGTTGCAAATATTTCTAAGCTTGGTTTAAAAATAATTTCAGTCCCTGTAATATCAGATTTACCTATGANACTGAGTGGGTTTTCTGCATTCCCATTAATGAATTTAACNGAGTATTTATTTCCATCTCTNTGNATAGTTAGTANAAGAAAGTCTGATAAAGCNTTNACAACTGAAACTCCGACACCGTGTAACCCCCCTGAGACTTTATAGGAGTTGTTATCAAATTTTCCTCCAGCATGAAGTTGGGTCATGATAACCTCTGCAGCAGAGATTCCTTCTTCGGGATGTAAATCTACAGGTATTCCTCTACCATCATCACTAATTTTCACAGATCCATCAGGTAAAAGATTGACATTAATATTTTTACAATATCCAGCAAGAGATTCATCAATTGAATTATCTAAAACCTCGTAAACCATATGGTGTAATCCAGACCCATCATCTGTNTCTCCNATNTACATTCCAGGTCTTTTTCTTACNGCATCTAACCCTTTTAATACCTTTATAGAATCGGCACCATAATCTGGATTACTCTCACTATTACTATTTAAATCATTGTGCATATTTTAACTCACTTTTCTTAAACAATCTTTTTGTAATTTATTAACATCTATAGAATTATATGAACCTGGATATTTTTTAAATGAATCAGGGTTTGTACATGTAAACCAACATTGTGACTTATATTTGGATGTTTTATCAAATAAAGCCATTTTGTGAGGACAATCAAGATGTTCAATAATATCATCAAGTAGTAAAATTGGTGGTTGCTCNAAAAGNNTTTCCATTAANTGACTATGCTTTAGTACTAANGAAATTAACATTATTTTTTGTTCTCCAGTAGAACAAANTTTTATTTCTTGTCTATCATTAATTTTAAAAATAAGNACCTCAGATTTATGAGGACCTATAAAAGAAGTAATTCCAATATTTCTATTTGTTTCTAGAATTTGCATCANTTTATCATAAAATTTATCNTCTCCTANATNGATTAACAAATCTTCNGCNTCTCCTTTTATTTCTAAAATTATATCAGGAAAAAATTCNTTANTTTCATCNNTTGAAAAAAAGTTATTATTCATATCTAAGATAAAGTTTTTTCTATTTTTAATAATTTCAATCGATAACTTTACAATTTCACTTTCAATAGTTTTTAACCAAATTTTATTATGATCAAAATTATTGATAACTTTTACCCTCTCTTTTATTAATAATTCATACCTATACAATAAATTGACGTGAATTGGTTTAATTATATTAACAAGCCTATCAATAAACCTTCTTTTTTCATTCATTCCATTNTGAAACANAAGTAACATTTGTGGNGTTANCCATGAAATTTTAACTAATTTTGACAAATCTGATTGCTTAACAAATTGATCATTGATTTTGACTACTCTAGAATTACTTTTATCATTTATNCCAGTCCCTATCTTTATTATTTTNTCCATAGAAATAACATTTGCACTAATACCCCAAAANAAACCTTCNTTTTTTTTTATACTAAAGTTTTTCAGAGTTATTTCTTTAGATTTTGCCTTTTTNATACCTCTTCCAGACGTAAGATAAGAAACTGCTTCTAATATATTAGTCTTTCCAATACCATTAAANCCATGCAAAACTATNTCATCAGCNGATAAATTTAATTCTAAATTTTTATAATTTCTAAAAAAACTTGCTTTTATGTATTTTACAAATAATCGNTTTTTATCCACAGTTTTAAGATTTTCATTTATTGAAGTTTTTTTCATCAACTTTTAAATTCTAGACCCTCATGGGCATCAAAACAAAAATTGTACCCTCTTGTTCTTCATCGGTTATCAAAGCAGGAGAAGAAGAGTCAGACAAGGAAAACTGAATTTTACTTCCTTGAATTTGACTTGCAATATCTAAAAGATATTTTGAATTAAATCCAATCTCAAGTTCATCACCTTCAAAAT
Organism: SAR116 cluster bacterium; assembly: GCA_002691795.1. Classification (GTDB taxonomy): domain Bacteria; phylum Pseudomonadota; class Alphaproteobacteria; order Puniceispirillales; family Marisalimonadaceae; genus TMED54. The sequence goes on along the minus strand of NZIY01000016.1, from coordinate 53,781 downwards.
CTATTGNTAATTCTTCCACCGCATTACCTATCTCACTATTATTNACCTTAAGAACTAAAGACTTATTTTTTATTTCTANTTTTACAGCTCTAGTTTTTTCCATAGATATNGTTGAAACTCTATCTACTGCATCTTTAAAATCTTTTGTTAAAACTTGAAGTTTGTTGCTATTTTCTTTAGGTATAACTCTTTGATAGTCAGGAAATGTNCCATCGATTAATTTTGAAGTTAAGACACAATTATTAACATTAAACCTAATTTTATTTTTAGAAACTATTATGGATATATCTCCATCAGTCTCTTCTATCAACTTTCTAAGCTCATTTACTGTTTTTCTAGGAATTATGATTGCAGTCATTCCATCCGCTCCATTTGGAATTTTTAGTTTGACTTGGGCTAATCTATGACCATCAGTAGCTACGCCTTTTAAAATATTTTTATCGTCTTCATCTTGATGAATATAAATTCCGTTCAGATAATATCTTGTCTCTTCTAAAGAAATTGCAAACTTAGTATTGTCAATTAGATTTTTTAAGTCTTCAGAACTTATAGAAAACTCTGTTCCATCTAAAATTTCTGTCATTACAGGAAAATCATCAAAGGGCAAGGTTGGCAAAGTAAACTTTGATTTACCACTTTCTAGAACTAAATTATTTTCTTGCAAAGACATTAAAATTTCTGAACCATCTGGCAATTTTTTTACAATATCATGTAATGTATGGGCAGGAACAGTAATTTTACCATCAGAGACTATGTTTGCTAATATCTTTTCTTTTACATCAATTTCCATATCCGTTGCTATAAAATTAATTTCGTTACCAGCAGCTTCAATAACTAAATTGGATAAAATAGTGATTGCATTTTTACGTTCTACAACTGAATGTATATGACTTAAGGGTTTTATTAAATCTGTTTTAACAATTGCAAACTTCATATTACTTTCCATAAATTGGTTCTAATAAACAAACATTATTTATTATTTTTATAATTAAACTTATAACACAAAATATAGCATTAATTTTAACAATCATCAAATTTTTACGTATATATTGTGTTTAGACTTTATTAGTTTTCAAGATAAGAGTAATATTCTCTATATCCTGTTTAACTTTTCTGTCATTTTCACTTAAAGACTTTATTTTGTTAACACCATAAATCACGGTAGCATGGTCTTTTCCACCGAAAAGTTTACCAATATCGGGATAGGAAGTTTCAGTCATTATTTTTGACAAAAACATTGCAATTTGTCTTGGCCTTGAAATATGTCTGGATCTATTTTTTGAACAAAGATCATGAAACTGTAAATTATAATATTTTGAAACTTGAAGTTGTATATCTTTAATTGTAATTCTTTCATTATTATTATTATTCAAATAGTCAGACAAAATAGTTTGTGCATTAGATATGGATAGTTTTAAATTTGTTACTTCAGAATATAGTATTAATTTATTTAATGCACCTTCTAGTTCTCTAATACTACTAAAGATGTTTTCAGCTAAAAAGTTTACAATTTCATTATCTAAAAATATTTTTTTCGAAACGATTTTATTTTTAATTATCTTTTTTCTTAATTCAAATGTTGTAGGAAGAATATCTACAACTAATCCACCTGCTAATCTAGATTTTATTCTGTAATCTAAATCTTTTATATTTGTAGGAGATCTATCAGCAGTCATAATAACTTGTTTTTTATTACCGATAAGGTCATCTAATAAGTGAAAAAACTCTTCTTGAGTAGACTTCTTTCCACCAATAAACTGTATATCATCAATCATTAATATATCAATAGAACGGAATTGATCTTTAAAACGAATGGTTTCATTCATTTTTAAAGATTTAATAAATTGATACATAAATCTTTCAGCTGAAATATATATAAACTTTTTTCTATTTTTATTTTTTATATTCCAAGCAATGGCATTTAGTAAATGAGTTTTTCCAATTCCAACGTTTCCATATATAAAAAATGGGTTATAATCTTGATTAAATTCATTCTCAACTCTTTGAGCAGAAAAATATGCAAGTTCATTAGATTCATCGATTACAAAATTTTTAAAAGTAAAATTTTTGTTTAAAATTCTTGAACTATTATCAGTGAAAGAAATAGAAGATAATGTTTCATTTAAATTCCTATCTTTAGGAATATTGATATTGTTTAATGATTTATTTTTAATTTGAATGCAAAATTTTATTTTATTTAACCCTTGAAAAACTCGTTTAGCTCGAAGAAAAATTTGATCATAATATTGATTCTCAATTCTACTTTTAACTAATTCTGAAGGTGTTTGTATATCTAATGTAAAGTTAGAATAATTTAAAAAAACCAGGGGTTTTACCCAAGAGTTCCAGATTATACTTTTNAAATCGTCTTTCAAATCATCTTGGACAATAGACCATAGCTCTTTGTAGTCACCTGTAATTTTTTTTGTATTATTAGACATAATTTATACCTTANATAACAATTAAAACTTATTTATCACCTAAAGCAATTCTTATGGTTTAAAAAAAAAAATATTTATATTGATTTTCATTTTTTACAAAATTAATNTTTAAAATCAANGNNTTATTATTAGTTTTTATNAAANNNNATTTTTTTATTTAAAAAATTTATTACCTAGTNAATTAATCAAATTACTAAATATTTCTATNAGATGTTAACTTATATTTATACTGTATTGATTTTATTACGAATCTTAGGAAATTTATAAATATAAATATTATCTATCCGAAGTAATAAATGATTTAATTTACTCTAACTAGAATTCTATAATATTAACAAATTAATCGTAAAACGTGCGAATCGTTTAATACTATAAGTTATAATTGTATTTGATATTTATTTAATTAATTTTATCTTACTCGATAATCTAGAGAGTTTTCTTGAAATAGTATTTTTTTTAAAAACACCTTTACCAACAGATCTATGCATTTCAGGTTGAGCTAATTTGAAAGCTATTTCAGCATTTTTTTTATCATTATCTAGAATATAATTTTCAACTTTTTTAATAAATGTTCTTACTCTAGTCTTTCGAACTTTATTAATTAGCTGAAACTTATCATTTCTTCGAATTCTTTTTTTTGCTGATTTATGATTTGCCATGTTAAACTCTAAGACAATCGCTACATTTAATAGGTATAAATGTCAAGCTAAAAGTTTTCTGTTATTATTTTTACTTGCAAAGTTTCATTATTTAAAAACTCTATTTTAAATATTTTTTTTCTAAAATCACGGATTTTTTTTTCCCAAACATGATCACCATTAATTCTTTTCCATCTTTCTTGTTTAAAGTAATTTTCATAAAAGGAATAAATTTTACTTTTAGATATAAGTCTAATGTCAAAAACCATAGTTATTATTTTACCATTCAACGAATCAAATTCTACAACATCACTTTTATTAGGAACTAAATCTGACAAAATTGGTATTTCTTCAATTAAAGCAATTATTTTTAAATTATTATCGTTGCTAAGAGAATTTTTAGTTGTTAAACCGAAGAATATAAAAACTAATGTTACTATGCTTAATGAAATTTTTAATTTTTTTGACAATTTACACATAAATATGTTGCTCTTTTATTTATTTTAATTTGCAAGATTTTATTACTACAATTATAACAGGATTGATTATCTCTTCCATAAACTTTTAACTTTTGTTTAAAATATCCTAATTTACCATCAGGTTTTTTGAAATTCTTAATAGAAGTTCCGCCATTAACAATCGCATTATTAAGAACAGCGATAATATTTTGTATTAGTAGCTCTATTTCTTTTTCGTTTAGATAGCTTACTTCCTTTAAAGGATGTATTTTTGCTAAAAATAAAATCTCTGACGCATATATATTACCTATTCCACAAACAAGTTTTTGATCTAAAAGTGCATTTTTTATATTTTTTTGCTTTCCAATGAACTTATTTTTGAAATAATCAACACTCAGATGCTTGCTTAAGGCATCTATACCTAAATTTTTAATTAGAAAATGGTTTTTCAAATGATATGTATTTTTAAAATCAATAAAACCAAACCTTCTCTGATCATTTAAAACTAATCTTTTTATTTGATTATTCATTGATCTAAAAGTAAGGACAACATGATCATGTTTAATCTTTGTAAAATCAAAATTTTCAATTTTTAAATAACCACTCATTCCCAAATGTATAATTAAAGAATTTGTGTTAGAAGAATGTATCAATATATATTTTCCAAAGCGTTCTAAATCTATTATTATTGAGTCATTAAATAATTTGTTAATTTTAGGGTTAATTTCCCATCTCAATTTTTTTACAAAAAACTCAATATTTAAAATCTTTGAGTTTTTTAGAAAATGATTTAAATATCTAAGAGATGTTTCAACTTCTGGTAATTCAGGCATTTTTGTTTATTATTTAAAAATGAAAAAAAAAATTAAAAAAATTGATTTCGGTTTTAAAGAAATAAATATAAATAAAAAAGAAAAATTAGTAAATAATATTTTTAACTCNGTTTCAAAGAAATACAATCTAATGAACGANTTATCAAGTNTAGGTTTGCATAGATTTTGGAAACAAGAATTAGTCAATTGGATAGCTCCACAACCACATCACTGCCTGTTAGATGTTGCTGGCGGAACGGGCGATATTGCAAAAAAATTTGTTAAATCGGGNGGNTTATGCGCAGATATTCTTGATATCAATTANAANATGTTAGTCTCAGGTATATCAAATGATAAAAGAATTCGTTATATTGTTGGAAATTGTGAAAANNTACCNTTTAAAAATAATTCATATGACAGAATAACAATNGCTTTTGGATTAAGAAACATAACAAATAGACANATAGCNCTTCATGAAATNTATAGAGTTTTAAAACCAGGTGGAAGATTCATATGTTTGGAATTTAGTAAAATTAACGATGAGTTTATTAAAAAATTATACGATATTTGGTCATTCAATTTTATTCCAAAATTAGGTAAGTTAATTACAAATGACGAAAATGCATATAAATATTTGGTCGAATCAATTCGAATGTTTCCTGATCAAGATCAATTATCATCNATGTTTATTAATTCNCAATTTGANAGAGTTAAGTACAAAAACTTATCGAGTGGCATAGTTGCTCTCCATTCTGGATGGAAGTTCTAATGAATTTTAAACAGATATTTTTACCTAAATTTTATGAATACCCTATAATTATTTTAAGATTTTTACATATAATATTCATATTTATNCGAAATGGTTTACTTACAGAGTTAATNAAATTANATTTAGTAAATAAGCATCATAATAAAATNTTTAAAACTTTGAAATTTTTNATTGAAAAAAAAAAATTGAATTCAGAGTTTTTAACTCATCTAGGTGAAATTGGTCCAGGTTTTGTAAAACTTGGCCAAGCTTTATCAACAAGACCAGATATATTTGGATTAAGCGTAACTAATAAATTAATTTTTTTACAAGATGAATTAAAACCATTTTCAAGTGAAGATGCAATTAATGCCATCGAAAATGAGACAAATAAAAAAATAAATCAAATTTTTAAGTATTTTGAAAAAAATCCAATAGCAGCCGCTTCAGTTGCACAAGTTCATAAAGGAACTTTAAAAAATGGCAAAAAAGTTGCGATAAAAATTTTAAGACCAAATATAGAGAAAAAACTATTTCAAGATTTTAAGTTATTCTATGGAATCTGTAGCATATTAGAGATTTTCTCTTCAAATTGTAGAAGATTAAATCTAAAAGAAATTATATTTGAATTTGCAAAAAGTTCACTTAATGAAATTGATTTAAGATTGGAAGCTTCAAACTCAGAACAATTAAGAGAAAATTTTTCTAAGTATGATTTATTTGGTACTCCTAATGTATACTGGGAATACACAACTAAAAATTTATTAGTTAGTGAATATATCGATGCTATACGAATTGATAAAATTCATGAGCTCAAAAAGCCTATAAATATTGATAAAGTAACTAAAATTGCCTCTGAGGTTTTTTTCTACCAGGTATTCAGAGATGGTTTTTTTCATGGAGATTTACATCCAGGAAATATTTTTATAAATGATAAAAGTAAAATAATAGCTTTAGATTTTGGTATTATGGGACAGCTAGACTTGAATGATAGAAAGTTTTTAGCAAAGTTATTCACATTTCTTTTAAAAAAGAAATTCTATGAAATTGCAAAACTTCACCATGATAATGGAATGTTAGGAGCAGATACTGATTTACACAAACTAACTCAGGAAATAAGAATTTTATCAACTCCAATTCTTAACAAACCTATTGGCCAAATATCTATGGGTAATTTATTCGGCCAAATACTCTCACTATCACAAAAATTTGATATTAAAATACAAGCAAAATATTGTTTATTACAAAAATCTATGATAATGGCTGAAGGAATTGCAAGACAATTAAACCCAAACGCCAACATTTGGGAAACTACTGAACCTTTAATGAAAAAATGGATTGATATGAATATGAAATATGATTTTATACTTGAATTAATTGATGAAAATAATTTTGTTTTAAAAGAAATAGTTGAAATTTTTCAAAAAATTGATAATTTCATTAAGCATGATATTAAAAATCTTTAATTTGAAAGTTTATTAATGAATAATTTCAACAATGTATCTGAATTAATTTTCAAACTTGGAGGGACAGGTTATGTTTCAAAATTACTTAAAACAAATCCATCTACAATATCTAATTGGAAAAAAAATAATAAAGTTCCTTCATCCTATCTAAATAGATTACAAATACTCCTAAATGAGAACCATTTAAATTTTTCAAATACATTGCTNGATAATTTGAATTTAAAAAAAATCACTCCTCAAATATTAGTTATTATTTCTGGAGGTGTATCATGCTACAAAGTTTTAGAATTACTAAGACTTTTTCATAAGGTTAACTTCAATATGAATGTTGTTATGACCAAGTCAGCACAAAAATTTATATCACCCTTGTTAATAACTAGTTTAATTAATAAGCAATGTTATACAAAATTATTTTCTTCTAAAGAAAATGAAAATATGAACCATATTAATTTAGCTAGAGACAATGATTTGATATTAGTTGCTCCTTGCACTGCAAATTTCATTGCAAAAATGTGTTATGGTATAGCTGATGATTTAGCCTCTAACATTATTTTAGCAGCAAATAGTAAAATTCTTATTGCACCTTCGATGAATCCATATATGTGGGAAAACGAAGCCACACAGAATAATATCAAGATTTTAAAAGAAAGAGGAATAAATTTTATTGAACCTAATTCAGGTGAAATGGCATGTGGAGAAAGTGGTACGGGGCGATTACCTGAAATTAATGAAATTTTTAATATTACTAGAAAGCTTCTTAAAAAAAATATTAAAACTAAAAACAATAGAATTAACAACTTGAAAGTATTAATAACAGCTGGCCCTACACAAGAACAAATAGATCCTATAAGATATATTTCAAACAACTCTTCTGGCAAACAAGGTTATGCAATAGCCAAAAATTTTAAACAAAATGGTGCAAAAGTTATATTAATTAGTGGCCCAACAAATATTGAGGCGCCAATTGTTGATGAGTTTATTAATGTAAAATCTTCTAAAGAGATGCTTTCAGAAGTTGAAAAGAATTTAGATTGTGATGTTTTTGTCTCTACTGCAGCTGTATGTGATTGGAAGTTTTTACCCTACGATAGTCAAAATAAAAAAATTTCAATGAATGAAAAGCTTAAAAAGAATAAAAATATGATTTTTAAAACAGAAAATAATCCTGATATTTTAGAATTTGTTAGTTCTCACTCTAATCGACCTAAATTAATTGTAGGTTTTGCAGCAGAAACCTCAAATTTAGTTAAAAACGCTTCTTCTAAATTAATNTCAAAAAAATTAGATTTAATTGTTGCTAATTTAATAAATAAAAAAAATACTGTATTTGGAAGTGAATATAATGAAATTGCANTAATCGATGANAAGCANAATATTCAAAAAACATCGAANTTGAAAAAAATTGANATNGCAAAAATAGTNGTGGNTAAAATTTATGAAATGCACAAAATAAAAAATGTTAAAAGTTTTAATAGAAAAAGTATCAAAATCTAAAAAGTTTCAACTNCCTAAATATCAATCTGAAAATTGNTCNGGNNTAGACTTGATAGCCGATATTNAAACTGATNTATATTTAAAAAAAAGTGAAACCTTTTTAGTGCCAACAGGAATTAAACTAAAAATACCTAAAGGGTATGAAGGGCAAATTCGNCCAAGATCAGGTTTAGCTTTAAATCATGGTATAACCNTTTTAAATTCTCCAGGNACAATTGATGCTGATTTTAGAGGAGAGATTAAAGTCCTTATAATAAATCACTTTAAAGAAAGATTTTTAATTNAACCAAATACNAGAATTGCTCAAATAGTCTTTTCATCAATTTCAAAAATACAANTTGAATTAAAAAACATAAATACATTTGAAACANATAGATCTTATAAAGGTTTTGGNTCTACNGGATTGGAATAGATTAAANATGCTAAATGAAAGTGATTTAGAGAGATATTCAAGACAACTAATCATTCCTGAAATTGATGAAGAAGGACAATTAATTCTCTTAAATAGTAATATATTAATAATTGGTGCTGGTGGCTTGGGTAATCCAGCCGCAATTTTTTGTACTGCTGCAGGAATTGGATCTATTGATATATGTGATTACGATAAAATAGAACTGTCTAATTTAAATAGACAAATAGCCTATTCTGTATCTGATATCGGACTTCCAAAATCAGATGTATTAAAAAAATATTGTTTAAAACTTAACTCAAATCTAAANATNAATTCATTTGANANAAAATTTGATNAAAATTTTTCTGTANNTAAGTATGANNTAATTTTAGATTGTTCAGATAATATNACAACTAGATATAATGCAAATTTTTTAGCTCATACTAATAAAAAAGTTCTGATTTCTGGTTCTGCAACTCAATTTGAGGGCCAATTAGCAGTATTTAAAAGTGGAAATNATAAAAATGCACCTTGTTATGAATGNGTTTTCCCNAAAAATCAGCATGAAGAAACAAATTTAAATTGTAGAGAATCAGGTATAATCGGTCCTATNACAAATTTGATTTCAAGTCTGCAAGTTACAGAAACNATNAGAGAAATATTTATTNGAAATTCCATTAAAAAAAATGACTTTTTTACTAAAAATTCATTGTNTAATAACTTATTATTGTATAATGGGATTNAACAAGAGATAACTAAAATAAAATTGATTAAAAATCCAAACTGNATTATCTGTAAATGACATTTTTTTATAAACTATTAATTATTTTATCTATATTTATAGTTTCTTACTTCCCTCTTAAAACTNNTGCCAAAACCGAAGAAACTGTTCTAGTATCTATAAAAACTTCAAAAGCAAATTTAAGATTTGGNCCTGGCAAAAATTACCCTATTAAAGTNATATTTATAAAAAAAAATATACCTTTATTAGTTGTTGATAGATTTGANCATTGGAGAAAAGTCATAACAAACNAAAATAAAATTGGCTGGATACACAAATCTCAATTATCAACTAAATATAAGAGCATAGTTTTAACNCCAGATTATTTGAGAAAAAAACCAAAATNGTCCTCAAAAAAAATTGCTTTATTANGAAAAAATGTAAATGTATCNATAATCAAATGTAAATTTTATTGGTGTAAAATTAATTTAAAAGATAGAAAATACTCCGGCTGGTATATAAAAGAGTATCTATGGGGTGCAAATTATATTATAATAAGGTAGCTTTAAAACAATATTTTTAACTTGAAGGATGAATTTTGCCAATACTTAAAAATACTTTCAATTATGAAGAGTTGATTGCCTGTGCTAAGGGAAAACTTGCTGGATTAGATTTTCCTAGATTGCCCTTACCACCTATGCTTATGTTTGATAATATAATAAATATCTCAGAAGTTGGTGGAAATTATAATAAGGGACTAGCNCATGCAGAATATAAGATAACACCAGACAAATGGTTTTTTGAATGTCATTTTGAAAACGANCCTGTAATGCCAGGATGCCTTGGAATGGANGGTCTATGGCAACTTCTGGGTTTTTGCCTTGGAATTATGGGNGGAAGAGGCAAAGGAAGAGCTTTATCTGTTGGAAACGTTAAGTTTTCAGGTCAAATACTCCCAATTGCTAAAAAAGTTGAATATTTTTTAGATTTTAAAAAAATAATTAATAGAAAACTTATGCTAGGAATTGCAGATGGCAAAGTACTATGTGATAAAGAAATGGTTTTTGAAGCTTTTGANATTAGAGTAGGACTTTTTCAAGAACAAANTAATAATTAGGTNTATCATATTATGAATCATCAAAAGAGGGTTGTGGTAACTGGAATTGGTATAGTTAGTCCGATTGGAAATAATCAAAAAGAGGTTAANGAATCATTATATAATAATAAATCTGGAATAAATTTCTGTAANGATTACAGTNANTTAGGTTTTAGAAGTCATATCCATGGAGACATAGATATTGATTTTAATAATTTTTTAGAAAAAAAAGACTTAAGATTTATGGGCGATGGTGCAGCTTATACTGCAATTGCTATGAAAGAAGCTATTTCTGATGCAAACTTAAGCGATGAATTAGTTTCAAATTCTTTAACAGGTTTAATTGCTGGAGCTGGTGGGCCAAGTACTTTTAATTTACGAGTTGCTTCTGATTTAACTAGAGAGAAAGGACCAAAGAGAGTGGGTCCATTCATGGTGCCAAGATGTATGAGTTCAAGTATATCTGCATGTCTATCAACAATGTTTAAAATNNNAGGACTTAATTATTCTATTACCTCAGCATGCTCTACNTCNGCTCATTGNATAGGNGTTGGAGTTGACAANATAAGNTATGGTAATCAAAATATTGTTTTNGCAGGNGGTGGNGAAGAATTNGANTGGANTTTGNCNGTATTATTTGATTCCATGGGNGCATTNTCNAGNAAATANAATNATACNCCNGAAAAAGCATCAAGACCATATGATGCTAATAGAGATGGNTTTGTTATTGCAGGTGGTGGAGGTATTGTAGTACTAGAAGAATACGAGCANGCAAAAAAAAGGGGAGCAAANATTTATGGNGAANTNCTTAGCCATTTTGCAAATTCNGATGGCCATGACATGGTTGCCCCAAGTGGAGAAGGTGCAATTAGATGTATGTCAAATGCATTAAAAAANATTGATCTTAAAATCGACTATATCAACGCACACGGAACCAGCACTCCTGTTGGTGATGTTCAAGAAATAGAAGCTATTAAAAACGTATTCTCTGCTAAAGGTTACATTCCTAAAATTACAAGCACCAAATCACTGACAGGTCACTCGCTTGGAGCCACTGGTGTTCACGAAGCAATTTACACACTTATTATGATGAATGAAAACTTCTTATCTGGATCTTCAAATATAGAAATACCTGACCCTATAATTAAGGATCTACAGATACCAAGGAAAACTATCGAAAACATAGAGATTAATACGGCTTTATCAAATTCTTTTGGTTTTGGTGGAACAAATGCATCTCTAGTATTTTCAAAAATTTTAGAGAAATAAATTATGAACCTTATGGAAGGAAAAACCGGATTAATCATGGGGGTTGCCAATGAAAAATCTATAGCATGGGGAATCGCTAATCAATTATTTTTAAACAAAGCAAATATTATTCTGACATATCAAAATGAAAGCTTAAAAAAAAGAGTGGAACCCTTATCCCATAAAATAAAGAGTAAGAATCTCTATAGATGTGATGTTTCTATTGATAAAATTGAAGAATATTCTATTGAAAACCTATTTAAAAATATAAAACAAGATGTTGGTAAAATTGATTTCGTTGTACATGCATTAGCATTTTCTGATAAAGAAGAACTAAAAGGAAGATACCTAGAAACATCAAGAACAAATTTTTTAAATACACTTGACATATCAGCTTATAGTTTTACACGAGTATCTAGGTCAGCTTCACAATTAATGCAAAATGGTGGATCTTTATTAACACTTACATATTTAGGATCTAACAGAACAACTCCAAATTACAATGTTATGGGTGTAGCTAAAGCTGCTTTAGAAACATCTGTCAAATACCTTTCTGCAGATTTAGGAAAACGAAATATAAGAGTTAATGCAATTTCTGCAGGGCCAATGAAAACTTTGGCAGGTGCGGCAATCTCAGGTGCAAGACATGTTTATAGATATTCTGAAAAAATAGCTCCTCTAAATGAAAATCCTAATCTTGAACAAGTAGGAAATGCTGCGCTTTATCTTTTATCCGATATATCTAGTGGCGTTACAGGATTAACTCACTATGTTGATGGGGGTTTAAGGGTAGTGGGTATTCCTGATCAAAATAAAGTTGATACTTTATAATATTATTTATTTTTCCAGTCTGGTTTTCTTTTTTCAGAAAATGCTTCCATGCCTTCTTTGTGATCTTCTAAAGCAAAGGTAGCCATAAAAATAGATCTTTCTGCTCTTAAACCCTCATAAAGAGTAGTTTCGTAGCTTACATTCACAGATTCCTTAGCTAGTCTAGCAAGTGCACTGGATTTACTTGCAATGTTATTTGCAATTTTCATAACTTCATCATCAAAAACATTATCACTAAAGACTTTTGCAACTAAACCACATTTTTCAGCTTCATTTGCATCTATCATATCACCTGTAAGAATAGCATACATTGCTTTAGACTTCCCAATAAATCTAGGCATTCTCTGACTACCACCAGCACCTGGAATAGCACCTACATTTATTTCAGGTTGACCAAATTTTGCGTTTTCAGACGCTATTATAAAATCGCAAGCCATAGCAAGCTCGCATCCACCACCAAGAGCAAATCCTCTAACGGCTGCAAAAATAGGCTTTTGAATATAAGAGAAATAAGACCAATTTTTTTCAATNTATCTAGATTCTGACATTTCAGCATAAGACAAAGGCAACATCTCTTTTAGATCAGCACCTGCAGCAAATGCTTTACTAGACCCCATTAAAACAATACAATTAATTTCTTTATCCTCATCAAAAGCTTTACATGATTTATAAATCGCTTCAACAAATCCTGAAGATAAAGGGTTCAATGAGTTTTGGTGATTTAAAGTAACTACACCTACTTTATCTATTTTTTCTGATTTAACCCAATCCATCTTTAATTCATATTTTTTATTCATTGTAGACTCTCTCCGGTATCTTGATCAACTCTTTTCATAGATAATTTTACTTTTCCCCTATCATCAAAACCAATAACCATAACTTTGACTTCATCACCTTCTTTACAAACATCTGTTGTTTTATTAGTGCGTTCTTCTTGTAATTCGGATATATGAACTAAACCATCTTTAGATCCTAAAAAATTAACAAAAGCTCCAAAATCCACTGTTTTTACAACTTTTCCTTTATAAATAACACCCTTTTCAGGCTCTACAATAATATCATTTATTCTTGCCATAGCCTTTTCTAAACTTTCATCATTAGGTGAAGCAATTTTTAAAACACCATTGTCATCAATATCAATTTTTGATGAGGTGGTTTCACAAATGTCTTTAATAACTTTACCAGAAGGTCCTATAATTTCTTTAATTTTATCAATCTTAATATTCATAATTTTGATCTTAGGTGCATTTTCAGCCAATTGAGAGCGAGATACTGAGATAGCTTTTTTCATCTCTTTTAAAATGTGTTTTCTACCTTCTAAGGCTTGATCTAAAGCAACTTTCATAATTTTACTTGTAATAGACGTTATTTTAATATCCATTTGCAAGCTTGTAATACCATCATTAGTGCCTGCTACTTTAAAATCCATATCACCTAAATGATCTTCATCGCCAAGAATATCTGATAACACAACAAAATCTTTATCTTCTTTTATCAAACCCATTGCTATACCAGCTACTGGCTTTTTAATTGGGACGCCAGCATCCATCAAAGCTAATGAAGTTCCACATACTGTAGCCATAGATGATGATCCATTTGATTCAGTTATGTCTGAGACTACTCGTATCGTATAAGGAAACTCATCCATTACTGGTAATAGTGGATGAATTGCTCTCCAAGCAAGTTTACCATGTCCAATTTCTCTTCTACCCGGGGAACCCGTTCTACCGACTTCACCAACAGAAAAAGGTGGAAAATTATAGTGCAACATAAAAGTTTCTCTAAAATCTCCATCTAAACCATCTACTATTTGAGAATCTTGAGAAGATCCTAATGTAGTAACAACTAAAGCCTGAGTTTCACCCCTAGTGAATAATGAAGATCCATGTGACCTCGGTAAAGTCCCAACCTCAGCAACAATATTTCTTACTGTTTTATTATCTCTCCCATCAATCCTTTTTTTGGTCTTTAAAATTGATGTTCTTACAATATTTGCTTCAACTTTCTTAAAAACTGAAGACAATAGATTTAGATTTGTTTCTTCATCTAAATTATTTTTAATCTGTTCTTTTATCTCATCTAATTTAGTGTATCTTGCTGTTTTTTCTTGTATATTGTATGCTTTTTCAATTTCTTTTTTAAATTTATTAACAGATTTAAGGTACTCTTTTTCTTCGGGTACATCTTCATCAATTGAAATAGGTTCTTTTGCTGCTACTTCTGCAAGTTCAATAATCCCTTTGATGACATTTTTAATTTCTTTATGACCAAAATCAACAGCGTCTAACATAATTTTTTCGTTTAGTTCTGATGCCTCTGACTCAACCATCAGAACACCGTCATTAGTACCAGCTACTACCAAATCTAAAAGATGGCTATCGTTTTCTTTATCTATTTTTGGGTTCAAACTATATTTTTTTCCATCCCAACCTACTCTACAAGCTCCAATTGGTCCCATAAAAGGTAACCCAGATAATGTCAGTGCAGCTGAAGCGGCTATAATGGCAACTATATCAGGATCATTTTCAAAATCGTATTCAAGTACAGTAGCAATTACTTGTGTTTCACGTTTAAAGTTTTTATGAAATAGGGGTCTAATGGGTCTATCAATAAGCCTGGAAGTAAGTGTCTCTTTTTCTGATGGACGGCCTTCCCTCTTAAAAAACCCTCCTGGTATCTTACCAGCAGCAAAAGCTTTTTCTTGATAATTTACTGTTAATGGGAAAAAATCAACATCACTATTTTTTTTTGCTGCTGTAGCTGTACATAAAACTGTTGTGCCTCCATAGGTTACAACAACAGCTCCNTCCGCTTGTCTAGCAATCTTGCCTGTTTCTAAAATTAATTTTTTANCNCCAAATTTAACTTCTTTTNTATAAACTTCAAACATATCTCTACCTATTATTTCTTAAACTAAAATTGTATTATCTTCTTAAACCTAAAGTCTTAATTAATTCACTATATCTATTTTCATTTTTATTTTTTATATAAGACAACAAATTTCTTCTTTTACCAACCATACTTAACAAACCTCTTCTGGAAATATAGTCTTTATGATGATGTTTCANATGTTCCGTAAGTGATTTAATTTTCTCTGACAAAATAGCAACTTGAACATCGGCAGAGCCAGTATCTTTTTCATTGATTTTAAATTCTTTAATTAAACTTGATTTTTTTTCTTTAGTAATTGACATTCTACCCTCTTTACAAATTAAATATCTTAATTGGCTTTACAAAATTTCCATCTATTTTNAAAAAACAGACTGGTTNATTCTCATATTTACATATCATGTGTTTNTCATCACTATTAATAAAATAATTTTTTTTACTCNCATCATTAACTATTAATTCATCAAAAGAAAATTTTTGCCCATTTCTAATCCCATTTTCTTGCTTTTTTGTTAAATTAATAGAAGGAAGACCTTCTAAGACCTTATCAATAGGAAAAATTTTTTTTAAAATTGCTGAACTATGTATTAGTTTTTTAGATAAATCCAGTAAAATCGCATTTTTAATGGAAAAATTTCCTATTTGAGTACGTCTCAATTCGTATATATGACCGAAACAATTCATTGNNTTACCTAAATCCCTTGCNANAGATCTAACATATGTTCCCTTAGAGCAAAAACATTTAAATGAACAATAATCTTTATCTATGTACTTTTTTACTTTTAANTCATTAATGCATACATTTCTTGGGATTAATGTNAAACTTTTATTATCTCTTGCTAANCTGTATGCTCTAATACCTTTTACTTTGATTGCNGANAAGTTAGGTGGAATTTGTTTTATATTACCAAAAAACTTAATAAGATTTATTTGTATTTCTTTTAAAGTAGGTCTTAAATTAGTTGATGAAATTATTAGGCCAGTTTTATCATCTGTCGATGTTTTTTCACCCCATTTTACTGTAAATTCGTAACATTTATTTAGTTCTTGAACAACTCCTACTGTTTTTGTTGCTTCCCCTATGGCAATTGGCAATAANCCAGAGGCCATTGGATCCAAAGTACCTGCATGACCAACTTTCTTCATACTCAATGATCTTGAAACTAAATCAACTACTTTTCTTGAAGAAACTCCAACTGGTTTATCTACAAAGAGCCAACCATTAATNTTCATTGCTTACCTATTTAATATTTCCNAATATATTATTAATTTTATNAGAATATTCAAAAGNGCTGTCGTAAAANAATTTTAATTTTGGANTAAACTTTACACTAAGATTTGAAGCAATTCTATGCTGAATAAAACTAGCTTTACTATTCAACTCTTTTATCAAAAGCTTGTTTTCAAACTTTGAATTGATTGTTACATATATTTTTGCATGCTTTAAATCTGAGCCTATAACAACATCTACAACCGTTATATCTTTACAATCAAATTTTTCAAAAACAAAGTCTTCTTTTATTAAAAAATTTGAAATTAAAAATCTNATCTGCTGTCCTATTTTAAGCTGTCTATGNGAAAGCTNCTTTTGTTCNTTCATATTTTATTATAAAAAAAAATTAGATNGTTTTTTTAATNTCTTTAACTTCAAAACATTCCATNACATCACCTACTTTAATGTCATTGTAGTTNTCTAANCCCATTCCACATTCAATACCAAATTTTACTTCTTTCACTTCATCTTTAAAACGTTGTAATGTCTTCAATTTTCCCTCGTGAACAACTGTATTTTCTCTTAAAAGTCTAAAACTACAACCTCTTTTGATCAAACCTTCAGAAACATAACAGCCAGCAATTTTTCCATGATTAGTTATATTAAAAACTTGTTTAATTTCAGCATAACCTATAAATTCCTCTTGAAGATCTGGGTCCAGCATTCCAGAAAGACCATTTCTAGCGTCTTCAATGAGTTCATANATTATAGAATGATATCTAATTTCAACCATATCTCTTTTTGCAACTTCTCTAGCTTGTGGTATAGCTCTTACATTAAAACCAAACACTAAAGCTGACGANGCAACTGCTAGAGATATATCAGATTCATTTATTGGTCCTACAGCNCCTGATAAAATCCTAATCTTAGTTTTTTCGTCACCTAACTTACTTAAAGCAACTTTAATTGCCTCTAAAGAACCATGGACATCTGTTTTTATTACAACAGGTAATTCTGTAATTTCACCNGATTGAATATTTGCTAACATCTGTTCAACTGTTCCTCTAGATGATAGCGCTGCCTCTTTTTCTCTGGATTTTCTGGACCTGTATTCAGCAACCTCCCTAGCCTTAGANTCACTATCAACNACATTAGCAACATCTCCNGCCATTGGAGTACCAGAAAGGCCTANAACTTCAATTGGTGTAGATGGTTTAGCTTCCTTAACTCTCTCACCTAAATCATTAATTAGTGCCCTCACCTTTCCACTTTCTGANCCAACAACTAAGATATCCCCAACCCTAATTGTTCCTGAATCGACTAAAAGAGTGATNACGGANCCCTTACCCTTTTCTAGTTTGGACTCTATNACAACCCCTGATGCTGGACAATTTGGATTACTTTTCAGTTCTAAAATTTCAGATTGTAATTCAATAGCTTCAATTAATTGATCNAGACCTGTTTTCTTAATAGCAGANACATTTATGCATTGTATNTCACCACCCATGTCTTCAGGTATAAGTTCATATTGTAAAAGTTCATTTTTGACTTTTTGTGGGTCAATGTCAATTTTNTCACATTTGTTCACGGCAACTATAATTGGNGCTTTTGCAGATTTGGCNTGATTAATAGCCTCAATAGTTTGCTGCTTAATGCCNTCATCAGCTGCTACNACTAATATTACAATATCAGTTATATTTGCTCCTCTNGCTCTCATCTCTGAAAAAGCTTCGTGNCCTGGGGTATCTATAAAAGATATCAGATTATCATTCTTAGTTTTAATTTGATATGCACCAATATGTTGAGTAATACCNCCAGCTTCACTATTAACTACATTTGTTTTTCTTAGAGCATCTAATAAAGAAGTCTTACCATGATCAACATGACCCATAATTGTAACAACAGGTGGTCTTGTAACAAAATTATCTGANTTTTTATCACTACTTACTANATCTAATTCAATATCAGATTCTGAAACACGCTTAACTTTATGACCAAATTCTGTTGTAATAAGTTCTGCCGTATCTGCATCTATAACTTGAGCTGCAGTGGCCATTATTCCATTTTTCATCAATTCTCTAACAACATCAGCTGTTTTTTCTGACATTCTATTTGCAAGTTCAGACACCATAATNGTNTCAGGAATTATTACATCTCTTATTTGTTTAATAGCTGGTGAAGATATTTCAGACTGCAATTTNACTTTTTCTCTTCTTCGTTTTATTGATGCTAAAGATCTAAACCTAACATTTTCACTATCTAAAGCTCTTGCTATAGTTAATTTTCCTTGCCTTTTTTGATCATACCCTTTGTTAAATGTAACCTTCTTTGTATTTTCTTTAAATACATCTTTATTATTTGGCTTTTTTGAAAATTTGTTATCGTCTGTTTTTTTGTCCTCATATGTTTTGTTTTTTGTATCAACTTGAGGGGGTTCTTGTTTCGCAGTTATATCGGAGGTTTTTTGAACATCCTTATTTATTTTATCTTTTAAATTTGTTTCTTCATTTGACTTGTTAACTCCNCCTTCAGCAATGGCAGCAGTTCTGGCCAAGCCCTCTTTAAGTTCTTTACTTCTTTTTGATATTTGCTCTGCACTTAATGTGTTGCTTACACCATTTGACTCAGATTTAATTTTAGCACTCTTATCAAAATGCCTTTTTGATCTTTTTACTTCGACTTGAACTGTATTCCTACCTGATCTAGAGTTTGTAGTAACACTTGAAGGCATCTTATTTGAACTAATATTAGTCTTTAATGTGAGTTTGCCACCACCAGGTGTCAAACTTAATTTTTTTCTTTCATTTATTTTATTTTCAGACATTTTAAATTTTTTTATTTTTTATCTTCTTCAAACCAATGTTTTCGAGCTTCCATTATAACTTCACCAGCTTCATTTTCATTATCAAAGACACTTTTACCTAATAAAGTAAATAGTTCTTCACTATCTAAGTCAGCTAGATCATCTAAGGTTTTTATACCATTTTCCACTAATGTTAATATGTGAAATTTTGATAAATGAGTAAATTCATACAATCTATTGTCAATATCACTATCTTTTAATTTTTTTTCAACAAGTTCAGTTTCTTGTTTTACATAATTTACAGCTCTTTCTTTTATCTCTAAGGATAATTCTTCTTCAAAACCTTCTATATTATTTAATTCTTCGATAGAACTATTGGCAATTTCATCAATTGTGGAGTAACCTTCAGCAACAATTAAATGAGCTATAACGTCATCTACATCTAGTGAATCTATAAAGATTTTAGTTCTTTCATTAATTTCATCTTGTCTTTTTTCAGATTCTTCAGTCTCAGAAACTACATCTATGTACCAATTACTTAAATTAGATGCTAGTCTGACATTTTGACCTCTTCTGCCAATAGCCAAAGAAAGTTGATCATCCGGAACTATAACTTCCATCCTTCCTGCTTCTTCATCCATGATTACTTTTGACGGAACTGCAGGGGCAAGCGAGTTAATAACAAATGTTACAGGATCTTCTGACCAAGGGATAATTTCAATTTTTTCGCCTTGTAGCTCATTAACTACAGCTTGAACTCTTGAACCTCTCATGCCTACACAAGCACCCACAGGATCAATCGTATTATCTTTCGAAAAAACACTTATTTTTGCTCTACTTCCAGGTTCTCGTGCAACATTTTTTACTTCTATAATTCCATCATAAATCTCTGGAACTTCTTGGGTAAATAATAATCTTAAAAACTCGTTTGAGGACCTAGAAAGAAAAATTTGTGGTCCCCTTATCTCCTCACTAACATTTAAAATGTAAGTTCTAACTCTATCACCCGGTTTTAATTGTTCTCTAGGTATCATTTCATCTTTTCTTATTACTCCCTCGGCTTTACCAATATCAAGCGTAACAGAAAAATTATCAAACCTTTTTACAGTTCCAAGTATTATCTCACCAACTCTATCTTTAAATTGGTTAAATTGTCTCAACCTTTCCGCATCCCTTACTTTCTGAGAAATAACTTGTTTAGCACTTTGAGCCGCAATCCTTCCAAAATCGAATGGTGGTAAAACTTTTTTGTAAAAATCACCAACTTTAAGTGAAGTATCTCTTCTTTGAGCTTCTGATAATGACATTTGTGTTGCTTCATCTACAACGTCATCAACAACTTGAGTAAATTGTTCTATTGAGATGGCTCCATTATTCCTATTAATGTTTGCTCTTATGTCCCTTTCTAGTCCATATTTAGATCGGGCTGCTTTTTGTATTGCGTCTTCCATTGCTAAAATAACATCTTCTTTCTCGATCAATTTTTCTCTAGCAACATTCTCAGCAACTTGAATTAGCTCCATTCTAGGAATATTTTCCATTTATTAATCCTCGTTTTTAATCTAAAACATAAATTTCACTAGTAATAGCTTATAAGATTATAATTTGAAATAAAAAATTACTTTTTTTTAAAAAAAAACCAGTTTACAACTTTATTATTTTCTATTGCTTTATTAGTGTACTTTGTATTTAAAATCCATTCTGGTGCATTATTCACGTGCATAAAATTTTTTTTTCCACAATTAAAATCATGTCTTTCGTGAAATTGTTCTAAAATCCAGCATTTCATTACTTCATGGTCAGTTGAAATAATTAGGTCACCACCAGGCTTCAACACATTCTTAATATCATCTANAAATGTCTGTTGAATTAATCTTCTTTTTTTGTGTTTTTTTTTAGGCCAAGGATCTGGATGAAGTATTAATATTAAATCAAAAAAATTTTCATGTAATTTTTTCATTATCATATTTATATCATCTGGCCATATTTTGATGTTTTTAATATTTTTTTTTACTATATTATCTAAAATTTTGGTACAAGCATTTAGATAGGGGTCACAACCTATAAAAAAATCATTAGGTTGTTTTACTGACAGATTAATCAAATTTTCACCATTACCAAAACCAATTTCTAAGATATTTTTATGATTTTCATTCAACTTAATTTTACTGACATCTTTTTCAGATAAAAAAAATTGATCTCGAAAATTACTTAACAAATTTAATTTATTTTTAGAGAGTTTTCTTCCTTTACGGCGCCCATGAAATTTTTGGTTAATAACTATAAATTTTTTATCTATTTGAAACCTCCTTTACCAAGGTTTCAACTAAATCTGTTTTTTCCCAGGTAAAAGACCCTTTGACTAGTTCATCTGGAATTCTTCCAAAATGTCCATAAGACGATGTCGGAACATAGATTGGATTATTTAATTTAAGTTTATTTCTTATACCTTTAGGTGTTAAATCAACAACTTCATTTAAACATTTTTCAATAACTCTGTCATTAACTTTTCCCGTACCAAATGTATTAACATATAAAGATAATGGTTTTGAAACTCCAATCGCATAAGCAATTTGAATACTACATTTAGAAGCTAATTTGGCAGCAACTACATTTTTTGCAAGATATCTAGTCATGTAAGCAGCAGATCTATCAACTTTAGTAGGATCTTTTCCTGAAAAAGCTCCTCCACCATGTTGTGCTGAGCCTCCATATGTATCAACAATGATTTTTCTTCCTGTTAATCCAGTATCTCCATCGGGCCCACCTACAACAAATCTCCCAGTTGGATTAACTAAGATATCATCTTCTTTATATGACCAATCTTCAGGAATGACCTTTTTAACTAGGTTTATAATAAAATCTTTTAAATCGTTTTGATCGTAACCTTCTAGATGTTGGGTAGATACAACAATTTTTTTAGCACTAGTTGGTTTGAAATTTTCATATTGAATTGAAAGCTGAGATTTACTGTCTGGACCTAAAAAGTTAGCCTTTCCAGAATGTCTCAATTTTCCTAATTCCTTTAACAATAAATGTGAGTAATAAATAGGTGCTGGCATCAATGCTTCAGTTTCATTGACAGCATAACCAAACATCAAACCTTGATCACCTGCGCCTTCGTCTTTATTTTCATTTTGATCAACACCCAATGCAATATCATTAGATTGGCTATGGAGGTAATTATCAATTGTCATGTTTTTCCAATGAAACCCATCTTGCTCATAACCAATTTTTTTTACAGCCAACCTTACTCTTTCTTGAATTTCTTCAAACAAAGCTATCATATCAACATTGCATCTGTATTCTCCGGCAATGACAACTTTATTAGTTGTCACAAGCGTTTCACAAGCAACCCTACTGTAAGGATCTTTACTAATCATCAAATCAACAATGGTGTCAGAAATGAGATCACTAACTTTGTCAGGATGACCTTCAGAGACTGATTCAGATGTAAATAAAAAATTACTCATTTTCTTTCCTTTGAATTTTTCTATTAAATACTATACTAAATGTATAAAGTACAAGTATTAATATTAAAAATATCTTGTCACCATATTTTTTATATAAAGTTGTTTCTAGTTTATTTATTAAGTTAAATGATAAGCTTCCTTTTTCATAAATTTGCAATTTTTCTAAAACTTCTCCATATGGACTAATAAATCCTGAAAAACCTGTATTAGCTACCCTAACTACAGGTATACCAAATTCAGCTGCTCTAATCTTAGAAAACTGAAAATGTTGGACAGGACCAATACTATTTCCAAACCAAGCATCATTTGTAATATTCACTATTAAAGATGTTTTTTCATCCATTGATTTAAAAATAATATTACTAAAAATAATTTCATAACATATCAAAGGAATAAAATTATAGAAATTATTCACTGCGATTACCATATTCTTTTTCCCACTTNANAAATCTACTTTATTCTCAAATAACTTTATTTTTGGNAATAAATTCCTTAACGGTAAATATTCACCAAAAGGAACCAAAATATTTTTATTATAAATATTTTCTATTTGTTTTTTTGAATTTAGTAATATAGCAGAATTATAATATTTATTTTTTTTCTTAGATATAATTCCTGTAAATAAATATTCTTCTTTATTTTTATTTAAAAACTTTTGAGATAAATTTGTTATTAAATTTTTATCCCTAGGGTATACTCCAAGTAAAGCTGTTTCAGGCCAAATATATAATACTGATAAAGCTTTTTTAGTTTGATTAACAGATTGTGATAAATCTACCAAAGTCATGTGATGAGATGATTTTAAACGTTTCTTCCATTTTAATTTTTGTTTAATATTTGGTTGAATAATTTTAATCANATGTATTTTATCAAAATACTCTAAATTTCTGTNATTATATCTATAGTAAGAGTTNAAAAATAAACATATAATAGGAAAACTTAANAANAGNATTGGCCAAATTGTTCGTCTATAATATTTGAATATTAGTATAGGCAAAATTATTAAAATAAAAAATACTAANTTCATTGAATAAGAGCCTATANATGAAAAACCTTGCAAAAGATATTCTTCAGATGAAAAAAAGTTTCCAGGCATTAACCAAGGAAAGTTAAGAAAATTACCTCTAAAATATTCTACAATTGATAAAATAATTGTTAAGTTAATATGCACTTCTCCAATTTTTTTTGATACCCATTTAGAGANTAAAAATNCAAAAGCCCAAATTAGAGATAAAAATAAAGGTAGTAGAATTGCCGCAAATGGCATTAAATATAAAAAAATATTTGATTTAATTAGAAAAGCGTGTCCTATCCAGTATAGTCCAAATAAAAACCAACCAAACGCAAANGCCCAAGAAAGAANAAATATATCTTTCAGACTTTTGAATTTATAGATTATTAAAATAAAATATGAAAAACAAAATATTAAAGGATAAATTTTATAAGGTTCTAAAGAAAATGTTGAAAAAGAACCTAATCCAAAACATATCAATANTTGAATTATTAGTTTCTTAGCATGCATCTAAAAATTTTAAGCCTTTAATCTTAACTTTAATAATTTTNCTATTATCAGCATTTAAAATTTCAAACTCTAACCCATTTCTAGTGTCTCTTATNACCTCGCCCTTNATTGGAAGCTTGCCAGAAATACTTATTATGTATCCACCCAANGTGTCAAATTCATCATTTTTAAATTTAGATAAATCAACATTTAATTTTTCCTGAAGAAAATCAAATGAAGCTTTTGCTTCNACAATAACTGTATTTGAATTTATTTTTTCAATTTTAATGACTGACGATTCATCATGCTCATCTTCAATTTCGCCAACCAGCTCCTCAACTAAATCTTCTATAGTAACCAAACCATCAATTCCACCATATTCATCAACTACTAATGCCATATGCCTTTTTTTAATTCTCATCTCATGCAATAAGTCTAACAAACTAATTGAAGGAGCAATAAAAATTGGGACTTTTAACAAGTGTTTTATGTGGTATTTTTTTTTNGAATTTATATTAGCTANAANATCTTTAATNTGAATAATTCCAACAATGTCATCTTTTGTTTCTCCTGTAACCGGAACTCTACTGTGATTAGCTTTTGTNAATTGATTTACAATGTCACTAAAGTTATCAGACATAGAAACNGATATNATATCTACTCTNGGCACCATTACATCTTGAGCTGTTATACCCCTTAACCCAGCTAAATTTTTTAATAATTCATTTTCATGTTTNTGAGTTTTATTGACTTTATTTTGAGAATTTATCCGCCTAGACACAAATTGTTNAAGGTCATCATCANTNTTATCTAATTTAATTANATTTTCTTTTTTAAAATACGATTTNAATNGATTTAAAATGTTACTCATANGGATTTTCAATCCCTAATTCATTTAATATTGAAATTTCTTTTTGTTCCATTTCTTGTTGTTGATTATCCGTTTTGTGATCATATCCTAAAACATGCAATATTCCATGCATAAAAATATGTATAAAATGGTCATTAAAATACATNTTATTTATCTTTGATTCATNGAANATTCTTTCCATTGATATNATTATATCACCTAAATAAACTTCTTTNTCATTNATTTTAAAAAAGTTTTTAGNATTNAAATTTGACTCAAANGAAAGTACATTTGTTGGCATATTAAGTTTACGAAATTTATTGTTAACCNTNCTAATGTCTTCNTCATTTGTTAATAAAANAGAAAAGTTTAAATGTTTTTTTTTAAGTTGTGGACTTAAACCTTCCTTTATTTTTANCATCATTATATCCAGTTTTTTGCTTTTACATANATAATAAATTTTATGGTAAAAATTGAAATGCTTAAATCTAAANTCAAANGTAAAATNATTGCTTCTATATATACTTATTTTTTCAGACTTCATTTTTTTATTTTGCAAAAAAATATTAATGTCCATAAGCTTTTATAATTTCAGAAACAAGATTATGCCTTACAATATCTTTTTTATTAAAATTGATAAACTTTATTTTTTTTATATGAGAAAGTTTTTTTTGTGCAGCACTTAAACCAGAATCGTTTATATATTTTATGTCAATTTGAGACAAATCACCATTTAAAACCATTTTAGAGCCATGACCTAATCTTGTCAAAATCATTTTCATTTGTATAGAAGAAGTGTTTTGAGCTTCATCAATTATTATAAATGAATTCTTAAATGTTCTACCTCTCATAAAAGCAACAGGAGCAATTTCAATTGTACCTTCTTGAATTTTTTTTTCAACAACTTGAAAAGGTATCATTTCATATAAAGCATCATAAATTGGTCTTAAATATGGGTCAACTTTATCTTTCATATCACCAGGTAGAAAACCTAGATTTTCTCCTGCTTCAACTGCTGGCCTAGAAAGTATTATTTTATCAATGTTGCCTTTTTTTAAAAATTCTACAGCCTTTGCAACTGCTAAATAAGATTTACCTGTGCCTGCAGGACCTAATCCAAATATCAAATCATAATCTTCAATAGCTTTTAAATATTTTTTTTGACCGTCACTTTTCGGATATATTGTTTTTTTCCAAGTTTCAACAGAATTTACAACCTTAGTTGAAGTATCAACTGAATTATTGTTAGTTAACATACTGTATTCAGACTCAAAGATAGAAAAATCAACATATTGGTTATTTTCTTTATCTAATATGAGAATATCATAAACTTTTTTAAATAATTTTTCAGTTAATTCTATATTTTTTTTTTTTACCAATAATAATCAACTTATTTCCAAAAAAGTTTATTTTTACATTAAGAGCTTCATTTAACTTTTCTAAATTTTTAGAGTTTTTTCCTAACAAAAGATTTAAATCTTCATTTGAATTAAATGTTAATTCAATTTGTCTCATATCTTCAAAATTAGACAATTTGTTTTTAATATTGTTAGTTTTAAGCATAATCTATTAATGTACCCAAAAGACTATTTTGGTTTGCTACTTCAATTTTTATATTCATCATTTTACCTATTAATTCTACATTATTATATTTAGTTGGTAAATTATGTTCATTTATGTAAACACTTTGATTGTATGGTGATCTCCCCACTAATTGGTTATTTTTATTTTTATCTGTAATTAAGATTGGGAAAATTAAATTTTCCATTTTTCTATTAAAATCTAATTGAAAATAACTTAATCTTTTTTGAATTTCATAAAGTCTTTTTTTCTTAGTTTTATCATCAACGTTGTTATTTAATTCTGAAGATTTTGTCCCAGGTCTCTCAGAATAAACAAAAGAATATGAACTAGAAAATTTAACTTCATCAATAACTGCAAGTGTTTTCTTGTGATCATCTTCAGTTTCATCAGGATGCCCAATAATAAAATCTGACGAAATTGCTATATCTTCACGGTATCTTTTAACTAATTCTATTATTTTTAAATATTGATTTGTAGTATGCCTTCTATTCATTTTTCTTAATATTTTGTCAGATCCTGATTGAATTGGTAAATGTAAATAAGGCATTAATTTATCAACATATTTATGTGCCTTTATTAAGTCTAAATCCATATCTAAAGGATGTGACGTGGTATACCTTATGGATAGTATTGTATCAATATCTGCAATTTCTTGAATTAAACTTCCAAGACTGAAATGCTTTTTTTCATCTGATGAATCTTTCCATGCATTTACATTTTGTCCAAGCAATACAACCTCTTTTACACCTTTTTTCGCCATTATTTTAATCTCTTCCAAGATAGATTTTTTTGATCTTGAATATTCAGGACCTCTTGTAAATGGAACAACGCAAAAAGAACAAAATTTATCACATCCTTCTTGTATAGTGATAAAATCAGAAACTTTACTCTTTTTTGATTTAAAGTTAAGAAGATCAAATTTTGGAACTTCAGGAAATTTTAGATTTATTTGTTTATGGTCAGGTTTTTGTTTTATTTTTTCAATCAATTTTGGTAAATCTGTATAAGCTTGAGGTCCAACTACTAAATCAACCCACGGTGATCTTTTAGTTATTTCTTTTCCCTCGGCTTGTGCAACGCAACCCGTAACAGCTATTATAGGTTTCCTTAAATGATTATTTTCATACACTTTTTTTATTCGGCCTAAATCAGAATATACTTTTTCTGCTGCTTTATCTCTAATATGACACGTATTTAAAATTACTAAGTCAGCTTCCTTAACCTCTTCAGAAACTGTATACCCACTATCCTTTAACAAATTTGACATATGATCACTATCATAAAAGTTCATTTGACAACCATATGTTTTGATAAATAATTTTTTCATAATATAAATTATTTTAATAAAGTTTTATTTAACTCATTTGAATAAAAATTATCAATAGCATGATGCAATATATATGTCATATCTTTTCTATCGTTAAAATTTTTCCCATTTATTGGTGGCAAAAAAATAACTTTAGCTTTTATTGAAATTAGTTTGAAAATATTTATTAAATGTGGCTTTAAATCCATATCTCCATACCAAGCAATTATTGGCTTTAACCACCTATTAAGAGGTATTCCATTTACGCTTTTATAATAAATGACAATTGGCTGAATCATAATATTTCTGTTTTCCAAAGATGAAAATAAGCTGGACTTAAAATTAAGAACTCTGATTCCATCTGAAGTAGTTCCTTCAGGAAATAATATTAAATTTTCACCCTTAGACATTTGTTCAAAGATGATAGTTTTATTTTTTTTTAAAAATTTTAGATTACGATTAATAAATATTGTATTTCCAATTCTTGATAAAAATCCTATAAAGGGCCAACTAGATATTTCAGCTTTTGCAATAAATTTAGCATTTATTAGAGAGCCTAAGATTGGTATATCAATATATGATAAATGATTAGATACATATAGAGTTGCAACTTTATGACTGTAATCTTCCCCTGTTACTTCAACATCTATATTTATAAACCATAGAACTAATTTATGAAAAAGTTGTACTAGTTTTATAGCCAACTTTTTTGAAACCATTTGAACCAGAACTTTTAAAAAAATTAACTTTAAAGTTAAAAAAATAAAACAAAATAATTTAAAACCAAAAGCAGCTTTATCTATAAAATTTATTTTTAAAAAACTAAGTTTTGACAAAATATTCTCATTTTAATTAATGTAAAAATTTAGAATAATAACGATTAACTATTTTATCAGTTAATACTACAACACAAAAATCAATGGTTTCAAATTTTTTATCAATAAAATAATCTTTACTAACCATTCGACAGAATCTTAAATGAGCAATATTACATAAATATTAAATTTATTATAAAAACTATAATTTTAATAATATTGCATCTGTATTATTTTTTTTATAATATTTTTTTCTTAAACCAATTTCGATAAATTTTAGTTTTTTATAAAAAATTAATGCGTTTTTATTGTTCTTCGAAACTTCTACAAAAATATCTAGGCAAATTTTGTTTTTTAAATATTCAATTAATTTTTTACCATATCCTTGTTTTTGAAAGTTCTTACAAACACCTATCGAAATAATGTCACAATCCTTTTTATTAAATGAAAATAAAATAAAACCTATAATATTAAGATTAACTTGTAGCTTTAAAAATTTAAAATTATTATTTAATGAAACTCTTTTAAAAAAATTTAGCGTTGTCAAATTTAAACTTAATTGATTTTCTATCTCATTTATTATTTTTAAATCATTAATAGAAACTGCTGTTATTTGATATAAATCAGTTCGTAGATGGTAACTTTCCATATAAAGGCCTTGGATAATTGCTAAAAAAACTATTGTACTTAGATATATCTAAATTTGTGTTTTCAATTAATTGTGATATTTTAACTATAACTTCAATCATGTTTGACTCTTCAACAATGTACTTTATTGGGATTGATAAATTATTAGAGTGTGAATTCATATATACTAAATAAACATTATTAGAATTCAGATCAAATTTCTCTAAAAAAGTATCAATCATATTTAAATTAATATTTTTTATTTCTGATAATGTATGAAGAGAAAAAGATGACTTCAATTTTTTTTGATATAATTGCATAAAGTTGTCATTTGAATGATTTAAAATTGAAAGTATGTAATCTTTTTCTTTTATTTTAATCTTGTTGTTTAAATAATAGGCAAGAACAAATAAATTATTAAAGCCTATAAATTTTTGGCTTATGTTCTTGTTGAAAGTTAGTGCTTTTATATAAGAAAGTAACCTTCTTATAATAGTAAATCCACCTGGACCCAAACTATAATATACAGAATTAAATGTAAAATGAGAGAATAAAAAAGTAGAAATTTCATTAAAAAATAGATCAACATTATCATGTGTTGAAACATTAAAACTCTTGACTTTAACTATTTTTAATTTATGAAATATTGCTAACGATAAGGTTTGAGAATACCCATAAACAATTAATGAATTTTTATACATATTTTGCATGATTAATAAAATTAAATTAAATTTAAAACTCCTGTTTATACTACATTTTATAATTATTTACTTCTTTAATTCAAATATATCTTTTTCTGAAGATAAAATTTTAAAAAAATTCAATCATGTTAATATTTTGATGTACCATAGATTTGGTGAAAGTAAATATCCATCAACTAATACTACAATTAATCAGTTTGTTATTCATACAAACGAATTAATTAAAAAAAAATATAACGTTATCAGACTTGACAAAGCAATTAATGGAGTTAAACAGGAGACATTTTTAAAAGACAGATCAGTCTCTATTACCATTGATGATGCATATTTGTCAGTATATACAAAAGCATGGCCAATTTTAAAAAAACTTAATTTACCTTTTACTTTATTTATATCAACTGATGTTATTGATAATAATTTTTCTAATTATATGAGTTGGGATCAAATTCGAGAATTAGTTGATCATGGTGTTTTAATAGGAAGTCAAACAAAATCACACCCTCATTTACATAGATTAGAAAGTAAAAAAATCTTATATGAAATTGAATATTCTAACAAACGCTTAGTAGAAGAATTAGGCTATAAACCAAAGTTAATTGCATACCCATATGGTGAGTATGATAATAAAACTATAGAAATTGTTAAAGGCTCAGGATTTGATGCTGCATTTGGTCAACACTCTGGTGTTGCACATAAATCTGCTGGAATTTTTGAATTACCAAGATTTGCGATGAATGAAAATTATGGTGATTTACAAAGGTTAAAGCTAGCTATAAATGCTCTACCCATAATAGTGAAGGACATAAACCCACAAAACAATTTTTTGAAGAATAACCCTCCAAATTTTGGCTTTACAATTGATCGTCAAATTAAACCAACAAAACCTGTAAGATGTTTTGCAAGTAATGGGATTAAAACAAATACCACAAGAGTAGGAAAATATCGAATTGAAGTGAGATTAGAAGAAAATTTTCCAAAAACAAGAGGGAGAATTAATTGTACTATGGCAGCCACAGAAAATAGATGGCGATGGTTTGGTAAGCAATTTGTAACTAAATAGTTAATTTACAATTTTTCTTCATTCAAAATTATCAAATTATATTTTTCTAAATTGTTTTTATCAATCATAACATTTATTTTTTTGACATACTTAAAACCAATTTCAGCATATTTATCTAGATATTTAGAAAATTTTTTTCCTTTGAATTTTTTTGGATCATTAATTATTTTCCTATAGTTTCTCATTTTTGTATAAGCTGGATGAGTGTTTAAATTTAAGATATAAGCATTTACAGAATCTTGAAGATTTTTAAAGCTCATTACTGCAAAATCTGGATTATATCTACCCTTAGGTGAAATACCTTTTTTTTTATTCCAAGTCCATTGGCCGAACAAAGCATTCCCTTGTTGTGCAAATCTAGAAACACCCCATCCACTTTCCACAATTGCCTGTGCTAACATCATAGAAACAGGAAAAGTATTTACTCTATTTAAAATTATCCTTTTGAAAGCTTCAAATTTTTGCCTTTGAATTAAACTTAAATTTTCACATTTAATTTTCTTTACTCTGTATTTCACACAAAATTCACTCAATTTATCAAAATTTTTACTATTAAGATAATTGATAACATTAATTCTTTCATTATATACAAGCTCACTTCCTTTTAATAATAAAGGTAACATTATACTGACAAAAATTTTTTTCTTATTTTCAACTTTATAAGAATTTAAATCACTTGGTAACTGAGTAAAGAAGACTCTGGACACTTTATTATTAATTTTTATTTGATCGAGAAAATTTTGAGACCAAGCAATTGCAATTTCTTTTCCAAAAAATTTTTTTGAAGTTAGTTTTGAATTATTAAATTTGTTATCTAACTTTAATTCATTTGGATTAAATCTGATATCGACAGAAGCACGCGTAAAAATATTATTATTAAATTTAATCAGGTTAGGAGACTTTATATTCCAAAAACCAGGTCCAATTAATCCTAATAGGGATAAAAAAAAAGCTATTGTTGTTAAAAAAGTATAATTTTTTATTCTCACAATTCTGCAGCTTTAACTTCTACAACTTCTGGAATATAATGCCTTAACATATTTTCAATTCCCATTTTTAAGGTTGCAGTGCTAGAAGGACAGCCTGCACAGGCACCTTTCATCTGAAGTGTTACAACACCATCCTCAAAAGAACAAAAAGATATATCGCCCCCGTCCATAGCAACAGCTGGTCTTACTCTTTGATCAATTAATTCTTTAATTTGTTTAACAACTTCAGTATCTTCTTCTTTGGGAAGATTATCGCTAACCTCATTTTTTTCTATTATTTCTTTACCACTAGCATAATGATCCATAATAGAGGTTAAAATCATTGGTTTTAAAACTTCCCAATCTAAATTTTCTGTTTTCGTAACTGAAATAAAATCGGATGAAAAGAAAACTCTAGATATACCATCTATTGAAAAAATTAAGCTAGCCAAATTAGATTTTAAAGCATTATCTTTATCACTGAACTCAATTGTTCCTTCAGACATAACTTGAATTCCGGGTATGAATTTAAGTGTATTTGGATTTGGTGTTTCTTCTGTTTGTATAAACATATTATTATTTATATAATTTTATAACAAATTTTTCAATGTCAAAAATTAAGACCTATAATTTTCTTTATATCTTTTAAAACTACATCCGCAATTTCTTGAGCTTTATTTGATCCATCAATTAGTATTTTGATTATTTCATCTTTATTATTCATTAAATGTCTCATTTCTCTGGTAAGCGGACTAATTTCATTTATAATTAAATCAGATAAATTATTCTTTAAATAAGAAAATCCTTTCCCTGAAAATTCAATTAAAATATCTTCAACATTTTTATTTGAAAAAGAAGCATAAATATTAATTAGATTTATAGCTTCATGTCTTCCTTCTAAATCATTTATATTATCTGGTATAGGATAGGGGTCTGTCTTTGCTTTTTTAACTTTTGAAGATATTACATCTTTTTCATCCATTAAGTTAATCCTAGAAGCATCAGAAATATCTGATTTACTCATTTTTTTCATACCATCTCTTAAGCTCATAATTCTTTTTGCTGGACCTAAAATTATAGGTTCTGGTAAAGAGAAAAATTTTTTATCAATTTGGTTGTGAAACATAGTATTGAATGTCTGTGCAATATCTCTTGTTAATTCTAAATGCTGTTTTTGATCCTCTCCAACTGGAACGTGTGTAGCTCTATAAAGTAAAATGTCTGCTGCCATAAGTACAGGGTAGCTAAATAAGCCTACAGTAGCATTATCTCTTTTTTTCCCCGCTTTTTCTTTGAATTGTGTCATTCTATTAAGCCATCCAATTTTTGATATACAGTTAAATATCCAAGCTAATTCAGAATGTTGAGGCACACTTGACTGATTAAATAATATTGATTTTTTTTGGTCTATTCCCGATGCTATAACTGCTGCTGTAACCTCTAATGTTGAATGCTTAATTTCTAAAACATTGCTTGGTACTGTCATAGCATGTAAATCTACAATTGAATATATACAATCGTCTTCTTCTTGCAATTTGGTCCAATTTTTTATAGCACCTAAATAGTTTCCAATATGAAGGTTTCCAGTAGGTTGGATTCCAGAAAAAATTCTTCTTCTGGGCTGCTTAGATTTTAAGTCAATTTTCATAAATTCTTTTTTGAAAATAATTCAGTTGGTATTGTTTTTGTAATATATGTTATAATTATATAAAACAAAACTCCTAAAATTGTAAATAAAGAAAGATAAATAAAACCTGAACTGAAATTTGTTTGGTAAAGAAATTGATATAAAATAAAAATCATAATAAAAGATATAAATAAAATTTTTAGAATGTATAAAACAATGTTATCTAAGCCATCTAATTTATTTTTATCTAATGTTTTCATTTTAAGTTTTTTCTTTTTTATTGTATAAATTATATAAATTATAAACGCAAAAAAATTTGATATTGTTGTAGCTAATGCAATGCCAGCATGCGCTAAGTATTTCATTAAGATAATTGAAAGTACAATGTTCAAACTTAACTGAATAATAGAAATAAATAGGATTTTTTTTAATTGACCAAGAGCTATAAATACCGATTGTAAACACTTTATAATCATTATAAATGGTAAACCTAATGAATACATGCTCAGTGCTAAAGCAACGGACTTGACAGATTCTATTTGAAAGCTACCTCTTTCAAACAAACCACTTATTATAAATTCTGAAAAAAATATCAAAGAAAGCATTGATGGAACTGAAAAATATATTGATATTTTAATAGCTCGAATTAATTGGTCTGAAATTCTGTTATCATTATTAATTACTTTAGGATGAGAAACTGAGGATACTAAAGCCGTTCCTAAAGAAACACCAATGATGCCTAAAGGCAATTGAATGATTCTATCTGCATAATATAAAAAAGATACAGCCCCAAAGCCTACCAAGGTAGCTAATATTGTATCAACTAAAATATTAATTTGGAAAATTCCGCCTGTGAAAACTGCTGGCAGAAATCTCTTAAAAGCTTTCGAGATATATGTTTTAAAATTTAAAAAACTATTTTTTGTAAAGTTAGATAACTTGAAAAAAGCTTTATTAATTAATTTAAATTTTTTGGCAAAATAAAAAATAAAGCATAGTTGAACGAATCCTGCAATTGGCATTGCAATAGCTAGAGGCAAAGACTTTATTTTAAAATTTTCTGTTATAAAAAAACATGCTAAAATAATTATTAAGTTAAAAATAATAGGTGTAAAAGCAAAATAAAAAAACCTTCCTGAAGCGTTCAACATTGCACCAAATAATGCTGTTAAAGAAATAAATGGCAAAAAGATAATAGTGAACCTCGAAATTATAACAACTTGATCAAATATCATTGAATTTTTAATAATTCCAGGAGCAATAACGGAAATAATTTCTGGCATAAAAATTTCAAAAATTGTTACAATTATAAATAATAAAAAAAGGAGAATAAAACAAATTATTGCAGAAAATTTTTGTGCATTATCCTTATCATTTTTTTGCATATGTAATAATTGTGAATATATAGGTAAGAAAGATGAAGTCATTGCTCCTTCAGCTGTTATTCTCCTAAATAAATTGGGTAACTTAGATGAGATTAAAAAAATATCTGATTGTATGCCCGCACCTAAAAAATAAGCTAGAAAAATATCTCTTACAAAACCTGATACTCTACTTACAATTGTAAGCAAAGCACTGACCCTAAATCCCTTTATAAAAAAATTTAACATTTAAAATAATCTGTCTTACCTAAGAACTTTCATTTAAAACTTTATATATTTGATTCTTAATATTGTTAATTTTATGTTGATCAACAATTTTTTGACCAAAAAAATCTTTTACATAGAATATATCTGTGATTCTTGTTCCATATGTCGAAATAGAGGCATTATAAATATGCAAATTTAAATATGAAATACACTTCGTGATTTGAAATAAAATTCCTGGTGTATTTTTACAATTTACTTCTATTATTGTATGATCATCACTTGTTTCATTGTCAATGTAGACTCTTACAGGAGCACTAATTTTTTTTATTTTTGAGGGAGCTTCATTGAGCCTTTTCTTTAATTCACCTTCATAATTATACACACCTTCTAACCCATCTTTTAATTTTTTAAATATTTTTTGTTGAATATTTTTATCCTCAATTGCTAACTCCATTTGATTATTTATGACAAAAAAATCAATTGCGTAACCATCTGATCTAGTAATAATTTTTGCTGATATGATATTAATATTACTTGATGAGAGGATACCAGAAATTTTAGAAAATAAACCAAAATTGTCAGGAGCAATGACAATTAATTCTGAAACATTNGAATTNAAATTNTTATTTATATCAAAGATAAATTTTAATNTAGAAAACAACATTTTTTTAAATAATTTAGCTTGAGCTAACATTTGTTTTAAATCATACATCTGCCAATAATTTANAGGAAATTTAAAAATGTAATTTTTAGCTTCATTTAANTTTAGAACTTTTNAATTTNTTAATTCATTCAACAGCACATCGGATTTTTTAAGCTCTTTTGATTCAGTATTTATTAAACCTTCACTATTTATTTTAATCTTAATCTTATTATATAATTCTGTAAGAAGAGATCCTTTCCAATCACTCCATATGCTTGGACCAACAGCTTTAATATCGCAGATTGTAAGAGTAAATAGTAAATTTAATCTCTCAATGGTCTTGATTTTTTTTGAACATGTATCAATTATTTTTTGATCGTTTAAATCATACCTAAATGCAGTTTCACTCATTAACAAGTGATTTAAAACTAACCATGAAATAATTTCAGTATCTGAATTATCTAATCCCAAACGAGGGCATAATTTTTTTGCTATTTTTGAACCATTTATTGAGTGATCACCTTCAATACCTTTTGCTATGTCATGAAAAAATAATGATATGATTAATAAATCTAACCTTTTTATACTTGTGATTACTCTATTTTCTAATTCAGTTATTACATTTAAATTTCCATCTTTTAAATTATACGCGTTATCAATAGCAAAAAATGTATGTTCATCAACTGTATAATGATGATACATATCATGCTGAATTAACCCTATAATTTTTTTAAAGTCAGGGATAAAGTTACCTAACACATTTGTATCATTCATTAAACGTAAAATTGAGCGAGCATTAATTTCACCTGACATTATTTCTAGAAATAATTTATTATTGACCCTAGAATTAATTTCTTTTTTTCTAATTAATTTACTACAGTCCGTTATATGTCTCAAAGTCTCTGGGTGTATTTCAAGGTTTTTAAAATGGGATATGTGAAAAATATTTATTATTAATTCAGGATTTTGAATTATTGCATCTTTTGTTTTTATGGCAATTTTTTTATTTTTAAAAATAAAAGGTTTTGTTAATTTTAATTTTTTCCGAAAAAAAAAGTTAAACCTTATTGTTTTTTTAAACTCGTCTTCAATAACTGAAAAAAAGATTCTTGTGAGACTTCCAATATTTTTTGCAGCAATAAAATATCTTTTCATAAACCTTTCTACAGGCCTTTGAAAATCTTTATGTCTAAAACCAATCATATTTGAAATTTCAATCTGAGATTCTATATCTAAATTATCATTTTCTCTTTTTGATAAAAGATGTAAATAACACCTAGTTGATAGTAGAAATTTATAAGAGTTAGATAAAATATATAACTCTTTTTCTAAAAATAATCCATTTTTAAACAAGTCATAAATGTTTTTTGAATTATATGAAAATTTTGAAATCCATATTAGTGTTTGAATATCTCTAATCCCACCTTTACCCTCTTTAACATTAGGTTCTACCACAAATCTAGAAGCCCCAAATTTAATATGTCTTTTATCTGCTTCTATTAATTTATTTTTAATAAAATCTAATGTGTTATAATTATTTACAAAAGTTTGATAAGAATTTTTAAAACTTATGGAAAGTTCTTGATTTCCAATTAAAAATCTATGGTCTATTAAACTTGTTAAAAAAGTAATATCTTGTTTTGCATAATTAAATGTCTCTTTAATTGTTCTTGTAGAGTGCCCAACAGAAAAACCTAGATCCCACAAAAAATATAAAATATCTTGAATTAATTTTTCACTTAACAAAATATCTGTTTTGTTTAATCTGTTATTATTAACAAGAAATAAAAGATCTATATCAGATTTTGGAGCTAATTCTCCTCTTCCAAAACCTCCCAATGCAAATATCGCAACTTTATTTACATCTTGACCTTTTCTATCATTTAAATAATTAAAAAGAGTTTCAATTAAATTATCTATTAATTTTGTATTTAAACCAGCATAATTAACCCCATTAGAATCTCTATAAAAGATTTTTTTTATCAATTCTCTTTTATCATTAATTCCATTAGATATATCTTGTATAATTAATTTTCTGCTTTTATCTTTTTCTATTTTATTAAATTTTAGCTTATCAAAAATTGACTTTTCAAAATTCTGATTAACTTGCTTTAGAGGATCCAACCAGTGAAGCCAACGCAAAATCATTAAGTTTGAATTTTTTGTTTTAAACATTTATTTTTT
Organism: SAR116 cluster bacterium; assembly: GCA_002691795.1. Classification (GTDB taxonomy): domain Bacteria; phylum Pseudomonadota; class Alphaproteobacteria; order Puniceispirillales; family Marisalimonadaceae; genus TMED54. Next base: position 15,604 of record NZIY01000016.1, on the reverse strand, counting down.
TAAATATCTTTTTATTTCAAACAACGNCTCAAGAGCTTTTAGAGGAGTCATATTGTNAAGATCNATTTTATCAAAATATGTTTCAAGGTAATGTTTATGACTTTTTTTNGTTGTANCTGAGNATAAANANATTTTATNATTATNAGGCANAANTTTATTTTCAAANCCCTCTAGAATNTGGCTTGCATTTATAATTAGATCTTTNGGCAAACCAGCCAATTTAGCGACTTCAATGCCATAAGATTTATTTGCTTCACCTTTTATAATTTTATATAAAAAAATTATTTTATTATNCCACTCTTTAACATCCATTTTATAATTTTTTATTTCTTTTGATTTGTGTTTTAATCTTGTTAACTCGTGATAATGTGTGGCAAACAAAACCTTAGCTTTTAAATTTTTTAATAAATGTTCAACTATGGCCCATGCGATTGCTAAGCCGTCATAAGTTGATGTGCCTCTTCCAACTTCATCAAAAATTATAAATGATTTATCTGACGCTCTATTTAAAATTGATGCTGTTTCTGTCATTTCTACCATAAATGTTGACTGTCCTTTAGTAAGGTTGTCCGAAGCACCAACTCTTGANAACACCTTATCAACTAATCCTATTTTACCTTTTTCTGCCGGGATAAATAAACCTGCTTGAGCTAAAATAATAATTATTGCATTTTGTCTTAAAAAAGTCGATTTACCAGCCATGTTTGGACCAGTTATTAACCAAATGTTACCCTTTTTTAATTCACAGTCATTAGATGAATAATCTAATCTCAAAGGTAGTGTTTCTTCAACAACAGGATGCCGTCCTTTTTTTATGTATAAGTATTTATCATCAACTATTTCAGGCANAACATAATTTTTAAAGATTTTTTGGTCAGCAGTCATGTTTGCTATATCTAATTGAGCTACTATATTCGAAATCTCAGCAATTTGATTTTTTTCATTCAAAATTTTACCTTTNAATGATAAATAAATTTNATTTTCCANATTGTTTGTNACNGTATTTGCGTTAATAATTTCTGTTTCTANATCTAAAAGTTCTTTTGTTGTGTATCTTATTGTCTGAGCTGTTGTTTGTCTGTGAATAAAATCATNACAAATATTCATTTTGNCCAANTGAATAGATCTAATTTCNATATGATACCCTAANACTTTATTATATTTNATTTTTANAGAGTTTATATCTGTAATTTTAGAATATTTNTTCTGNAATTCTATNANCTTTTCTACTGAAATATTTTGAATATTTTTAATTTTGTCTAGTTCAGCATCATAGCCTTCATTTACAAAATCACTCTTTAGATTTTCATTTATAACAGATTTTTTTATTGCTTTAAGAATTTGGAAAGTTAAANTTTCATTTACATTTAAATTTTGATNCAAAGTCAATAAATTTTTATTATAATTTTTTAACTCCGATATATCAGTTTTAATTTCTAAGATTATTTTTAAATTTTCAGCTAATAATAATAATTCTTTTGGATTTATAAGATTTAAAGAAATTCTTGACAATGATCTTTCAAAATCAGTAATTTTGACTAAATTTTTTTTTAATNNATCTTTGAAATTTNTANTTNAATATAAAAATTTTGCTAAGTCTTGTCTTCTATNAATCTCTTTCTTATCACNTGATGGAGCTAATAATCTTTCCTTGATAAGTCTAGATCCTGTTGGAGTNACTGTTTGATCAATTACATTTAATAAGCTATTCTTTTTNTCTCCTGTAATGGTATTGATTATTTCTAGAGAAGACATTGTTGATTTATCTATTTCCAAAAAAAGTAAATCTTCTTNGGCTTTAATATCAAGTAATTGTGGTAAATCTTTTTTAAAAGTNTGCTCTAAATAATATAATAATACACCACTAGTAGNAATTTGAAGTTTATCTAAAGTATTTNTTANATCTGTTTTTTTATAATAACTTTTTAATCTTGTTANATTATCATCATATAAAAANATATTNACNCTTATTGACTTTANTTTAATTTTACTACTTAAATCATTGCAAAANNCGNTGTCTTTACNAGAAACTAAAAGTTCTGATATTGAAATTTTGTTTAATATATTTTCAATTTTATATTTCAANTCTTCTTTAGTTTNATAACTAAANGTNTTTGAAATAAACTTNCCGGTAGATACATCTACCCAAGATAAAGAAAAATTCANNTCATCAATTAAAATAGATCCAAGAAAATTATTTTGTTCACTATCTANATGATATTCTTCAATTACNGTTCCTGGGGTTATTATTCTAGTTACTTCTCTGTTAAGAGGACCCTTGATACCTTTCAATAACATATCGTCTGGTGAACTGGTTTGCTCGCAAATAGCTATTTCATAACCTTTTTTAACAAGTTTTGGAACATANTTATTTACGGCNTGAAAAGGTATGCCACACATAGGTATACTTTNATCAACAACTTTTCCCCTTTTAGTNAAGGTAATATTTAATTCTTTTGCAGTGNTGATTGCATCNTCAAAAAATAACTCNTAAAAATCTCCCATTCTNAAAAACAGNAATGATCCCTNATTTTCTGCCTTAAGATTAGCATATTGNTGCATTGCNGGAGTTAATTTACTTATATCAAGAACATCACTTAATTTCACATTCATAACCTATATAAAGGATAATTAAAAAAAAAATTTATTTATATAATTTTCTCTAAATTCATACTAAGATTTTATTTCATTTTTCATATTTATTAAAGGAGATCTTTTATGTCAGGTGAAAATTATAATCAAANGAAAGATGCTTTAGATTATCATAANAATGGGAAACCTGGTAAATTAGAAATTATTCCATCTACAGAATTAAACAGTGCGCAAGATTTATCATTGGCTTATTCACCTGGNGTTGCAATACCTTGTTTAGAAATAGAAAAAAATCCTGAAACTGCTTATGACTATACATCTAAGGGAAATTTAGTTGCAGTAATTTCAAATGGAACTGCTGTTTTGGGTCTTGGTAATATAGGAGCTTTAGCATCTAAACCAGTAATGGAAGGTAAATCTGTTTTATTTAAAAAGTTTGCTGATGTTGATTCGATTGATCTTGAAGTTGATACTGACGATATAGATAAATTTATTGATACCGTTGCCAATCTAGAGCCAAGTTTTGGAGGCATAAATCTTGAAGATATAAAAGCCCCAGATTGTTTTATCATTGAAGAGAAGTTAAAAGAAAAATTAAATATCCCAGTTTTTCATGATGATCAACATGGGACAGCTATAATAACTGCCGCTGGTATTATTAATGCTTTAGATTTAACACAAAGAAATATAGTTAGTACAAAATTTGTTGTAAATGGAGCTGGTGCAGCTTCTATCGCTTGTGTCGAACTAATTAAAGCTATAGGAGCTAAAAACGAAAATGTGATTTTGGTTGATAGACAAGGAGTAATTTATCAAGGCAGAGATACAAATATGAATCAATGGAAATCGGGTCATGCTACTAAAACGAATTGTAGAACTTTAGAAGATGCTCTAAAAAATGCTGATGCTTTTTTAGGTTTATCTGTTGAAGGTGCTGTAACAAAAAAAATGGTGAAATCAATGGCTAAGAATCCTATTATTTTTGCAATGGCAAACCCAGTGCCTGAAATAATGCCAGAAGAAATAAAAGAAGTAAGAAATGACGCCATTATTGCAACTGGTAGATCAGATTACCCAAATCAGGTAAACAATGTCCTTGGTTTTCCATACATATTTAGAGGCGCTTTAGATGTAAGAGCCTCAAAAATTAATGAAGAAATGAAAATTGCAGCAGCCGATGCAATAGCTAAGTTAGCTAGAGAGGATGTGCCCGATGAAGTAAATAAAGCCTATAGTGGAGAAAACCTTCATTATGGAAAAGATTATATTATTCCTGCACCCTTTGACCCAAGATTAATTTCTAGAGTTTCTTTTGCTGTCGCAAAAGCTGCTCTAGACTCAGGAGTATCTCAAAAACAAATTAAGTCTTTTGAAGAATACAAAAGTCAGTTAACTGGAAGGATTAATCCTATTGCATCTATTTTAGAACCTATAAAAAGAAGAATTACAAATCAAAAAAGGAAAGTTGTATTTGCGGAAGGTGAATCTGAAAATGTAATTCGTGCAGCTTTATCTTTTTATAATTCAGGTTATGGATACCCTATTCTAATTGGAAGAGAAACAATCGTAAGAGAAAATATGAAAAAGGTAAACTTAGAGGGAGTTGAGAATTTAGAGGTATTTAATGCCAGAATAAGTAAAAAAAATGATCATTATATAGATAAATTATATCAACTTCTTCATAGAAAAGGGCATCTTAGACGAGATTGTCAAAAACTAGTTAATCAAGACAGAAATGTTTTTGCAGCCTCTATGGTTGCATCAAATGATGCTGATGCAATGATAACAGGTTACACTAGGCCATTTAACAGATGTTTTGATGATATAACAAAAGTGATAGATAACTTAGATAAAAATTCATATTTATCAATGTCCATAGTTGTTTCAAAACAGAAGATTATTTTTATTGGAGATGTAAATATTCACCAAAAACCTACAGGACTTGAATTAGCCAACATTGCTATTGGGATTGCTGAAAATGCTAAAAAATTAGGTTATAAACCAAGAGTAGCTGTACTATCTTACTCAAATTTTGGAAATCCATCTGGATCAAATGCAGATACAATTAATGAATGTCTTTCAATATTAAATACAAAAAAAGTCGATTTTGAATTTGATGGTGAAATGACTGCTGAAGTCGCACTTGATTACAATTTAATTAAAGAGAATTATGCCTTTTGTAAATTAACAGGGCCTGCTAATGTTTTAATTATGCCAGACCTTTACTCTGCTAATATTTCATTTAAACTTCTACAAAAAATGGAAAATTTATCAGTAATTGGACCAATTATGATTGGGGGAGATAATCCATTTCAAATTGTACAAATGGGTGCTTCAGTGACAGAAATAGTAAATTCAGCTTGTATTTCTACTTATAACTCATTTTAAATTTATAATAGTTTTGTTAATGTTGAATTTGGTCTGGCACCATATTGTTGAATTATATATGAAGCACTTTCAGTACCAAGTTTTGCACAATCATACATAGATAAGTTTTTAGAAATTCCAAATAAAAACCCTGACGCAAATAAATCTCCGGCTCCTGTAGTGTCAATAATATCTAAATTGTTCTTTGAAGGAACATGAAATACAGAATTATTTTGAAAAACTTTTGATCCTTTTGATCCGTAAGTGACTAATGCTGTATGAACTAATGAATTTACAACCTCAGGATTCAAATCATTATTTTCTGCTTCATTTAAAAGCATATATATCTCATAATTGTTTGAAAATAAAATGTCGATATAGTTTTTAATTAATACAAGAAAATCATCTCTGTGCCTTTCAACACAAAAGCTATCCGAAAGTGAAAGGCATATAGTTAAACCTTTATTTTTAGCAATCTTACATAGCTCAATCATAGAAGCTTTTGTTTCACTACTATCAAATAAGTAGCCTTCAAGATAAATTATATTATCTACAGTAAATAAAGATGGATCAAAATGTTTTATAGATAAAAAAGTACTTGCACCTAAATACGTGCACATAGTCCTTTCCCCATCTTTTGAAACTAAAATTAAACTTTTAGACGTTTTACCATCCAAACTCTCTACTTGACTGGACAAAAAATTTATTTCTAATTTTTCAAGATCTTTTTTAAAACTATCCCCGAAGTCATCCTCTCCTACAGTTCCAAAAAAAGAAGCTTTTCCTCCAAAAGATTTATACCCAACAGCAGTATTAGCTGCACTGCCACCTGATTTAATTTGGTAATTATCAAGTTTTAAAAATATTTTATTAAATTGATCATCATTTACTAGAGTCATTGATCCTTTTATTAAATCAAGTGATCTTAAAAGAGTATCCTCAACAGGAGATAATATATCAACTATAGCATTACCAATAGAAATTAATTTTAAATCGCTCACTCAAATAAATTAGTAGACTATTTTTAATACTGCAACTATTAATCTATTGATGAATAAATATTCAAAAATATATTTGTTTTTAATTATTCTACTATTACTAAATAGTTGCACTAGACAAAATCAACTAAATTTAGCATCTAATAAAACCTTTGTTTCTTCATTAAAGGAAATTGACTTACAGGAAAAAGAAATAAACCAAACTTCTAAAAAAAACTTGGTCATAAATGACATTAACAAAAATCAGATTAATAAAGTTGAATTAACACTGTCTTCATTCGAGAATAAGTTAAAAAAACACATTGGTTCAAATGAAAAACTATTGAATAAAAGAAGCTTTAATCCAGATTTTATGATCAAGTACGGAAAACTGAAAAATTACCAATTTCATTTTAAATCCTGTTATATTGATTTGTTTTTTTTAAAAAATTCATCNGGCTATGTNCTNGATCATTTTGAATTAAGATCATCCAAANTATCAACTNTTTTTGATAGAAAAANATGTTTTNAAGAAATAAAAGAAAATTTTAGGCTAAAACATCTTCTAAATTAAAAAAACCAGGTTTNATTTTNGAAGCCCANATAGCAGATCTTATTGCTCCTTTTGCGAAGATAGACCTATCATTAGCAATATGATTAATTTCTAANCGTTCNTCACCATTAAAATATTTTACGGAATGTTCTCCTACAACATTTCCTCCTCTTATGACAGAGAAGCCTATTTCACCTTTTTGTCTTTTTCCTACGATACCTTCACGAGATAGCTTTTTAATTTTATCTAGATCTTGATTTCTAGCTAAAGCAACAGATGATGCTAACAATAATGCTGTACCTGATGGTGAATCTATTTTTTTGTTATGNTGCGCTTCTAAAATTTCGACTTCCCAATCAATTCCAAGNTTTTTAGTAGTNTCTNTTAGGATCTTTTTCATTATTGCTATCCCAATAGAGAAATTTGCAGAATACACAATTGGGATTTTATTAGAAAATGATTTGATTTTATNAAATTCAACCTTGCTGAAACCAGTAGTTCCTATAACTATTGGTATATTATAAAAAGAAGCTTTTTCTACATGAAATATTGTGGCTTCTGGGACTGTAAAATCTATAATTACATCTGTGTTTTNAAAAATACTTAAAGAATTGTCTGTTANTTTTTTGTTTATTGGATTAANACCGACTAAAGTTCCAAGGTCTAAACCANTTTCCTTTTCATTAGGCAAACAAGATGAATTAGATAGTTCNAGATTATTACTNTTTATGATTTCTTTAATCAAANTTNTCCCCATTCTTCCNTTACCACCNGGAATTGAAATTTTTATAGGCATATTTATATCCTTAATGTGTAATCTTATTNAATCTAGAAGTTTTTGGNATATTTTTTTCTGATCCCAAANTGATAAACTCTTTAATTAAGTCTTGTTGTTTTTTTGATANATTNACTGGAGTTTCTAAATCAATTTCTACATATTGATCACCATAAGAACCTCCTCTNAATGANGGCATTCCTTTACCTTTCATTCTCANCCTAGTTCCAGTTTGAGTACCAGAATTGACTANTAATTTTGCTTTTTTACCATCTATNCAAGGAACAAAAATTTCACAGCCTATGATTGCATCTAAAGTAGANACTGGNACTTTAATNTAAACATCTCTACCATCTCTTTCGAAAAATCNGTGAGACTTTATNTCAATNAANATATATAGATCTCCTGGATTTGCACCTCTTTGGCCAGCCTCGCCTTCNCCAGCTANTCTTATTCTTGTTCCATTGTCAACACCAGCTGGCACATTTACTGACAATTTTTTATTTTTGTTAACTCTTCCTTGCCCTCTACATGAAGAACAGGGATCACTTATAATTTCTCCAGCNCCAGAACATTTTGGACAAGTTCTTTCAATTGTAAAAAANCCTTGTTGTGCTCTAACTTTTCCATAGCCTCCACATTGATTACAAGATACTGGATTAGATCCTTTTTTTGCNCCCGTTCCATTACAANTATTACATTGAGCAGGTAAGGTTATTGAAATTTCGACTTGATCTCCTTTAAATGCTTGCTCAAGTGAAACAGAGAGATCATATCTAAGATCTGAGCCTGANGTAGGTCCTTGTTTACTTTGTTCACGACCCATACCAAACATATCTTCAAAAATATCAGAAAAACCNCCAGAGAAACCACCAAAGCCTTGATTTTGAGAAGCACNNTCATTACTGAAAGCAGNGTGACCAAATTGNTCATATGTTGATCTTTTTTGACTATCTTTCAAAACCTCNTATGCTTCNGTAATCTCNCTAAATTTATTTTCAGCAGTTTTGTCGTTAGGATTTCTATCAGGATGGTATTTCATAGCCAACTTTCTATAAGNTGACTTAATCTCTNCATCTGATGCAGATCGTGACACATTCAAAATGTCATAATAATCTTTAGACATTANTCAGTATAAAATTTAAGAAGCATTTTTTTTGTCGTCTTCAGGTTTTATCTCTTCAAAATCTGCATCAACAACATCTTCATTTTTATTTTCTTCTTTTTGAGTTTCATTATTTACATCAGGCTGCTCGCCATTATCACTTTGTGCTTTGTTGTCACTATTTTTATATGCGACTTCGCCTAGTTTCATTAAAGCATTAGATAGCTCAGAGGTTTTTGACTTAATATCATCCAAGTTGTCACTTTCAAGAACTGTCTTTAATTCCTGAACTGAATTCTCAACATCTTTTTTTAGATTTTCATCAGCTTTGTCTCCCAAATCAGATAGTGTTTTTTCAGCACTATGAATCAAGGATTCAGCTTGATTTTTAGCTTCAACAGCTTCTTTTTTTATCTTATCATGTTCCGCATTGTCTTCACCCTCTTTGACCATTCGTTCAATTTCACTATCTTCTAAACCACCAGATGCTTGAATGGTGATATTATGAACTTTCCCAGTAGCTTTATCTTGTGCGCTAACATTAACAATTCCATTAGCATCAATATCAAACGTGACTTCAATTTGAGGAACTCCTCTTGCCGCAGGAGCTATACCTTCAAGATTAAATTCCCCAAGGAGTTTATTATCAACAGCCATTTGCCTTTCACCTTGTGAAACTTTAATGGTTACGGCAGATTGATTGTCATCTGCTGTTGAAAAGGTTTGAGATTTTTTTGTTGGAATAGTTGTGTTCATATCTATTAATTTAGTAAAAACACCTCCTAAAGTCTCAATACCAAGAGAAAGAGGTGTTACATCCAAAAGTAAAACATCTTTTACATCACCTGTTAGAACACCACCTTGAATAGCTGCACCCGAAGCAACAACTTCATCAGGGTTTACTCCTCTATGAGGTTCTGCTTTAAAAAATTCTGTGACCGTTTTAATGATTTTCGGCATTCTAGTCATACCTCCAACTAAAATAACTTCATCAATATCGCCTGCTTTTATACCAGCATCTTTTAGGGCTTCTTTACATGGATTTATACTTTTAGTTATAAGATCATCAACAAGGCTTTCTAATTGTGCTCTAGACAATTTTAAATTAAGATGTTTTGGGCCAGATGCATCAGCAGTTATAAACGGTAAATTGACCTCAGTTTGGGCAGAACTTGATAGCTCAATCTTAGCTTTTTCAGCTGCTTCTTTCATTCTTTGAAGAGCGAGTTTATCATCTCTAAGATCGATGCCTGAATCTTTTTTAAATTCATCAGCTAAATGGTCTATGATTCTTTGATCAAAATCTTCTCCACCAAGAAATGTATCGCCATTAGTTGATTTAACCTCGAAGACACCATCTCCTACTTCTAAAATTGACACATCAAAAGTTCCACCACCTAAATCATAAACTGCAATTGTACCACTTTCTTTTTTATCAAGACCATAAGCTAAGGCTGCAGCTGTAGGTTCATTTATAATTCTTAACACTTCTAAACCTGCTATTTTACCAGCATCTTTAGTTGCTTGTCTTTGTGCATCGTTAAAATATGCAGGAACTGTGATAACTGCTTTATCAACTGTTTCTCCGAGATATGCTTCTGCATCTTCTTTTAATTTACGCAATATAAAACTAGAAATTTCTGAAGGTGCATAATCTTGACCATTAACGTCAACCCATGCATCTCCATTTTTTGCTGACACAATTTTATATGGGACTAATTTAGAAAACTTTTTAGATGCTTCCCCATCAAATCTTCTCCCTATAAGTCTTTTAATTGCAAATAATGTATTTTCTGGATTAGTTACGGCTTGTCTTTTGGCAGGCTGTCCAACTAATTTTTCATCTTCAGAAAATGCAACCATTGATGGGGTCGTTCTTGCTCCTTCACTATTTTCGATTATTTTTGGACTTTTTCCATCCATGACTGATACGCAAGAATTGGTAGTACCTAGATCTATACCTATAACTTTAGACATAAATTTCTCCCCTGTAGTTTAATTGCTATTAAAATATCTAACTAATGGAATATATGGGTTAAGTATCTGAATATACAAGATTATAAGTAAATTTATTATTCTTTTTGTTTATTTTCTTCATTTTGACGTTTGGAAACTCCTACCATAGCTGGTCTAACTAATCTATCATGCAATACATACCCTGGTTGAATAACTTCAATTATAATACCATCATCATGCTCTTTAGAAGGTGCTTCAAACATGGCTTGATGATAATTGTAGTCAAATTTTTCGTTAAGAGGTTCTATTCTTTTTATTTGATTTTTATTTAGTAAAGTATTCATTTCTTTCAACACTATTTCAACCCCATCAAGTAAGTTTTTTGCATTAGTATCTAAAGTTTCTTTTTCTTGAGCGATNGATTTAACAGCACGATCCAAATTATCGACAACGTTTAAAAAATCTCTAATAAGAGAAATATGTCCAAATTTCTTTATTTGCTCAATATCCTTAATTGTTCTTTTCCTTAAATTTTCGTTTTCAGCAAGCGAGCGCAATAATTGTTCTTTTAAATCATTTGTTTGGTCCGTTTCAGTTGCAGCTTTATCTTCAGTCTCGATATCTGCTAATAAATCTTCATTATTTTCAGTATTTTCTTCGAAAGCATCTTTTTTTTCTTCTTCTTCGTTTTCATTTTGATTTTTGTTAACGTTTTTATTATTTGTCATTTTACACATCATTCCTTGCCTAATGGTATTAATTTAGTAATGTTGTATTAATATTCAACTATTACAAAAATGTTAAGTTAATTTTTATGGATTTTAAAAGGTTAGATAGAAAAAGTTATGAAATAAGAGAAATTATTTTTAAAAATAATTTCTCTCCTTACGCTGAGGGCTCCTGTCTTGTAAAGTTTGGTAACACTCACGTTATCTGTACAGCATCTATCGAAGAAAGGGTTCCAATTTGGTTAAAAGGAAAACAAAAAGGTTGGGTGACAGCAGAATACGGCATGTTGCCTAGATCAACACATACTAGAGTTGACAGAGAAATATCAAAAGGCAAGATTTCTGGTAGAACTCAAGAAATTCAAAGATTAATTGGAAGATCTCTGAGATCAGTTATAAATTTAAATGAATTAGGTGAAAGACAACTTAAGATCGATTGTGACGTTATACAAGCTGACGGTGGCACCAGAACTGCTTCTATATCTGGGGCATGGATAGCTATGTATGATGCGATAAAATACTTATTATTAAAAGGTAAGATCACAAGAAACCCAATCACACACCAAATTGCTGCGATTTCTTGTGGCATCCTGAATGATGAAATTCATATAGATTTGGACTATCAAGAAGATTCTAGCGCTACTGTAGACGGAAATTTCATTTTAACTGATAATAAAGAAATTGTAGAAATACAATCATCCTCTGAACAAAACCCTATATCTAAGTCTAATTTTTTAAAAATGTATGATCTTGTTGAAAATAATATTGATATTATATTTAAAAAACAAAGAGATATATTATCAATATGAGAAAATTTATTGATCAAACAATTGTCATAGCTTCAAATAATTCTGGCAAGGTTACTGAAATTGAGGAAATGCTACAAGACTTTAAATTAAAAATATTATGTAATCAAAATTTTAAAATTTTAGAACCAATTGAGGATGGAAATACATTTAAAGATAATGCTAGGATAAAAGCTTCGAATACTGCTTTTAAAACAAATCTTGTATCTTTGTCTGATGACAGTGGAATTTGTTTTAAATCATTAAATGGACGACCAGGGATTCATTCTGCAAGATATGCCGGCAAATCAAAAAATTTTCAATATGCTATGAAAAAATTAAACCATGAACTTGAATCTAAGAAAGATAAGTCTTGTAAGTTTGTTTGTGCTTTAAGTTTATGTTGGCCAGACGGCTACGATATTACTGTTGAAGGAGAAATTCATGGTAAATTTAAATGGCCACCAACTGGTAATAATGGATTTGGCTATGACCCAATTTTTTTTTATCCTTTACTTGGTAAAACATTTGGTGAAATAGATCCATTTTTAAAACATTCTATAAGCCATAGATATTTAGCTTTTAATAAACTTAAAAATAAAATACAAAAAGTTGTAGATGCATAAGTTAGGTCTATATATTCATTGGCCATATTGTATATCAAAATGTCCATATTGTGATTTCAACTCTCACGTATTAGAAAGATATGATCTTGAGGAATGGCTTAGAGCATACATAAATCAAATTGCATATTTTAAAAAATTTTTGGAAACTCAAGATTATTTAGATTTTGAATTAAAATCTGTTTTTTTTGGAGGAGGTACACCTTCATTAATGGAAATAGAATTAATTGATAAAATTTTGTCATTTATTTTTAAAGTATTTAGAGTTAATTCCAATACTGAAATCACTTTAGAAACCAATCCAACAAACTTAGAAGTTAAAAAAATTAATGATTTTAAATCAGTTGGAGTCAATAGAATATCTTTAGGTGTGCAAGGTCTTAATGACAAAGATTTAAAATTTTTAGGTAGGTTGCATAATTCTAAAGATGTCATTAAAGTTTTAGACCAAATACAAAAAGATATCGAAAATATATCTGTTGATTTGATTTATGCTCTAGACAGCCAAAATTTAAACATATGGAAGAAAGAATTACAATTTTTCTTAAAAAGATTTTCTATCAAACATTTATCTGCTTACCAGTTGGTTATAGAAAAAGGGACTAAATTTTATAATTTGTATAATAGAGGTTTGTTGAAGACTTCTTCTGAAGATCTTTACAATAAATTTTATAACACCACAAAATTTATTTTGAATGAACATGATTTTAAACAATATGAAATCTCTAATTATTCAAAACCTGGTTTTCAATCTCAACATAACAAAATATATTGGGAGTCAGGGAATTGGATTGGCATTGGCCCTGGAGCTATAGGAAGATTATGGAACAAAAAAAATGAAAGAATTGAAATCGAAAATTTTAAAAAACCTCAAACATGGTTAAAAAAATGCTTAAATNGAGAAATCGANCTNAAAAACAATTATAAAATAAAAAGAGNTATTGCAGAAAAAGAANTNTTAATGATGGGGTTGCGTCTTAATAATGGCATTGAATTGGATAAAATTAANAATAAAAACTTTTTATCTAAACATCAAATAGTNAATCTCATTAAAAATAAANTAATAGCTATTTCTAACAACAAATTAAGAATAAATGAAAGTTATTTTAATGTTCATGATTACATATTAAAAAAAATCATAGACAATTATTGACCTTTTTAATTGACCCTTTTCTATCAATTTTAAATATATTGGAAGGTCTTTCTACAACACCATTATCTTTAAATAAAAATTTGTTTCCCAAAATTGAAAATTTATTTTTTCCGTTTTTTATAAGTTCTTCAAAAGTTAAATTTTGTGAAGCTGCCCATAAACTGATTTTTGAAATGTAGTAACCTAACCTAATTAGATGGTCAGGTTCTGAATTTGGCCAGACTAAATTCCACATTTTTTCAAATTTATTTTTATTGAGATCTGAAATCCAAGGAAATTTTGCATTTATAAGAGAGTGTTCATTTAATAGTGTTTTTTCTTTTAAGACAGATGTCCCGAATAAATCTGTTTTAAATAGGTCTACATCATAATAAGTTAAAATGGGTGCTATTCTTAAAACAAAATTTCTATTGCCTATTAAAATAATAAAATCATATTCCTGATTTGCGATAAAATCATTATTTTCATTTTCTTTATGATTTAAAAAATTACTAATAGAAATTCTAGTTTGTTTTTTATTTTTAAAAATCTGATTGTTTATAAAAACTTCTCCTTTTAACGAGTTTGTTAGGTCAGAATTTTTAATCAAATCATATATTCTACGTCCATAGTTGTTGTCAATACTAATAAATCCAATTTTTTTCTTCTTGCATTTAATTGCATAATCTACAATTTTTTCCACTTGCTCGAAAGGAGAAAACCCAATAGCCCAAATACCTTTTTTTGATAAAGAACTATCATTAGTAAAACTTAGAACTGGAATTTTGAATTTGTTAATAGAAGGTTTAATTTTGATTAAGTTCTCTCTTAATAAAGGGCCTACTATTAATTTGGGATTTTGCTTTTCTACAATTGAATCCAGTTCACTGATGCTAAAGTCAGATCCAGTGTCAAAATATATAAATTTTACATTATCTTTTTTTACCTGAAGCATTGCCAAATCAAGAGCTTTTCTTATTTTTTCTCCTATACCTCTAAATTTCCCCGAAAGTGGCATCAGTACTAACACTACATTAGGGCTTTGATTAACAAAATTTGTTTTTTTGTTAGAATAGAAATTACTGAAATTAAATTTTATTTTACGAAAATTGTTTTTAATACTTAAATGTTCCATCCCGGTTGAAGGAGCTTTTGTAAGCATCTTAAATGTAGCTTGAAGAGCTTTTTGAGTATAATTAATTTTATTATCTATCTCCTTATTATCAATTCCTTCTAGGTATCTTTCCTTTCTAAATTCGAAAACCACTTTTCCAGTTGGATTGTTAGAATCAAATAAATTATTTAATTTTTCTTTATTAATATCATTCCTAATAGATTTACTCTCAACTTGACCAATATTATTTTTAGGTAAAATTTGATTTTTATGATCTTTCTTTATTGTTTCAACTGAACAAGAATAAAGAAATATTGAAATAAAGATTAGGGATTTACATCTAATTAATGTCACAATAAATACAAGCTTAATAAAATTACATATTAGAAAAGATAATCTAAAGTGGAACAAATTACAAAAATATTTAATAAAATTGAAATTCAAAGTAATATTTTATACATCATTTCAACTCCAATTGGTAATTTAGGTGATATTTCAATAAGAGCATTAAAAGTTTTATCTTTGTTAGACATTATATTATGTGAAGACACTAGAGTAACAAAAAAATTATTAAACAGCTTTAATATAAAATCCAAAAAACTAATTGTATACAACGATCAAAGTACTGAAAAACAAAGAAAATTAATAATAGATAAAATTAAGTATTCTAATTTAAAATGTGGATTAGTAAGTGATGCAGGTACGCCACTTATATCTGATCCTGGTTATAAATTAGTTCAAGCATGTATGAAAGAAATGATTGATATAACACATATACCCGGGGCATCATCGTTGATAACATCATTGATTTTATCTGGATTACCATCTCATAATTTTCTTTTTGGAGGATTTTTAGAAAAGAGTATTATGAAAAGAAAAAAACAACTTGAGAATATT
>NZIY01000015.1 GCA_002691795.1 SAR116 cluster bacterium | reverse complement strand
TTATCAACTACTGTAATAGAGGTTGGAATAGACTTTCCTAATGCAACTTTAATAGTTATAGAAAACGCCAATAAATTTGGCCTAGCGCAGCTACATCAACTTAGAGGAAGAGTTGGAAGAGGAGATAAAGAATCCTATTGTATACTTTTATTTGAGAATCAATTATCTGAAATTGCTGAAAAAAGATTAAATACACTCAAATCAACTAATGATGGTTTTATTATAGCTGAACAAGATTTAATTTTAAGAGGACCTGGAGAAGTTTTAGGAATAAAACAATCAGGAGAAAATAACTTTAAGTTTGTCGATTTAATTTTACATTCAGAATTAATAGATAACGCAAAAACTGAAGCTGATTACCTATTTAATAATCTTGAAGATAACCATCAAAGTTTAAAATTGCTTATTCAAATATTTCAAAATAAAAAAGCTTTAATTTCGCTAGGTGGATAATTTACTTTGTTTAGGCACTACGATACCACCTGAAATAACTAACTTAACAGCTTGTTCCACTGGCATTTTTAAATAAATCAAGTCTTTTTTGGAAACAAAAAGTAAAAAGCCACTAGTTGGATTAGGAGTGGTTGGAACAAAAATACTAACCAAATCAGCTTTTCTGATACTTTTATCAATTTCTCCTTTTATTGAACTTGTCACAAAAGCAATAACCCATATATTTTTTCTTGGGTACTCAACTAAAACTACTTCTTTAAAACTTTTTGAATTAGTAGACATTACTGTTTCCATTATCTGTTTTATTGAAGAATAAATTGTCCTAATAACTGGTGTTTTGAATAAAATCATTTCACCAAGTTTCAACAAATTTCTCCCAATTAGCCCAGGTGTTATCGCACCAATGAAAGTTATAACAACAATAACAATAAACAATCCCAAACCAGGAACTTGAAATGGTAAAGCTTTTCTAAAATCTAAATATTCTGGCAATAAATTTGCTACTTTAGTATCGATAAAAGTAATAACTAACCAAGTTACATAAATTGTTATTATTATTGGAGCTGTAACAAGAAGTCCTGTTAAAAAAAAGCGTCTAAAATTTCCTAAAAAAGATGGTCGTGTATTATATTGATTATTTAATTCTGTCATACTATTTTACTTTATGTAAAGATATACACAACTATATGAAAAAGTTAAATGTAAAACAATTAAACAATCTAAATAAATTAGATTCATTAGAAAAACTTTTAGAAGTAATAAGAATTTTAAGGCATCCCAAAAATGGCTGTCCTTGGGATATTGAACAAACATTTGATACATTGAGCAATTACCCAATTGAGGAAGCTTATGAATTAAAAAATGCTATAGATAATAATGATATTAATAACATTAAAGAAGAATTAGGAGATTTACTCTTACAGGTTGTATTATTCAGTCAAGTGGGAAAAGATAATAATAAATTTTCATTTCATGACGTTTGTGAGGAGATTACACGAAAAATAATTAGAAGGCACCCTCAAATATTTAATATGAATTATAGTGAGAAAAATACCCCAAAAGATACCTGGGAAAAAATAAAATTAAGTGAAAAAGAAAATGATCATCAAAAATTTAAAAGCATATTAGATGATGTTCCAAATAATTTGCCACCACTTTTAAAGAGCTTTAAAGTTCAACAAAAAGCTAATTTGTTAAACTTTGATTGGAAGAATTATTTAGGGCCATTAAATAAAATTGAAGAAGAGTTAGAGGAAGTTAAGTTATCTTTAAAAGACAAAAATAATCCCGATAAAGTTGAAGAAGAAATTGGTGATTTATTATTTTCTACTGTTAATCTTATCAGGCATTTAAATTTAAATCCTGACATAGTAGCAGAAAAATCAATAAGAAAATTTAAAAATAGATTTTACAATATTGAAGAAAAACTTAAAAAAAATAATTCTAAAATAGATTCTGATAATATTCAACAATTGTGGTATAATGCTAAGAAGGAAGAGGAAAGTAAAAATGACTAATCTACCCAAAACAATTTTAATTACTGGAGCTACGTCTGGATTTGGAAAGGAAACAGCTAGAATATTTATAGAAAATGGATGGCAAACAATAATTACAGGTAGAAGAGGAAACAGACTTGAAGATTTAACAAAAGAATTAGGTAAAAATTGTCTTCCACTTTGTTTTGATATTACTGACAGAAATGCAGTCAAAAAGGAATTAGAAAATATCCCTCCTGATTTCTCAAATATTGACATACTCTGTAATAATGCTGGATTAGCTTTAGGGTTAGAAGGAGCAGATAATTCAGATTTAGATGATTGGGATAAGATGGTTGATACAAATATTAAAGGATTAATTTATTGTACCAGAGAAATACTTCCAAATATGGTGCAAAACAAAAATGGACATATAATAAACATTGGATCTGTTGCAGGTTCATACCCTTACCCTGGTGGAAATGTATACGGAGGAACTAAAGCATTTGTAAGTCAATTTTCTTTAAACCTAAGAGCAGATTTAGTTAGTAAAGGTATTAGCGTAACTTCAATTGAACCTGGATTAGCAGAAACTGAATTTTCTTTAGTTAGGTTTAAAGGGGATAGTGAAAAAGCAGGTAAAGTTTATGAGAATACAAATTTTATAAAGCCTAAAGATATAGCTGAAACTATATATTGGGTTGCGACAAGACCCAAAAACATAAATATAAATAAAATTGAAATAATGGCTGGNTTGCAGGCATTTAATCCATTTAATATAATAAAAAATAATTAAATAACATTTAATTTACTATATATTAATTCCCAATCACTAATTGTTTTAGTAGCTANAATAGGGCCTTTAGAAAATATATTAAATGATACTTTNTTATTAAACATTAATACTTNACCACCAGATTCTCTTATTATTAAATCCATCGGTGAATGATCCCATGGTGTTACTCTTCCATGAAAAATGAAATCAACTTCATTACTTGCTAACATAAGTGTTTCAACACCTGCACTACCAATAAAACATCTTTTGAAATTAGAATTAAAATTTTTTAAAACNTTATTTCTTTTTGGTTCAGGCATCCCTTTTGTTCCGCCGGTTCCTAAATTTNTAAATTTNTTATTCANAATTAAAACTGATTTTATATTTTTTTTAAAGTCATAGATCTTAGTTCCAAAGTTTTTAAATGAACTAATATACTTATTGAATAATGGATAATATATAAAACATGCTATTGGCTTTTTTTTTTGAATTAATGAAATCATAGTGCAGAAATTTTTATTTTTATTTATATAATTTTTTGTTCCGTCAATAGGATCAATTGTGAAATACTGATTATCATCAATTTCTAATAAGTTAATGTTTTTAACAAATGAAGACTCTTCTCCAATAACTTTAACATAAGAAAATTTCTGATTAATTTTTCTTATTAAATATTCTTCAGCTTTTTTATCATAAAGCGTAACNTAATCATCTTTGTCAGACTTTGTAAAAATTTCATCATTNGTAAGTTTTTGAAAATGATTTAATATTATTTTATTATTAACACTTTTTAATAAATCATAAAAAAAGTTATTTAAGCAGTTTCTATTTTCCAACTTTGAAATATCTATAAACATCNAAAATTAATNAAAGTTTTGTTTCAAAGAAAAATTATAAATAGATTTTTTTAATTCTTTAATATTTTGTTTATCAAAGGAGGAAATAAAAATACTATTTTGAAAGTTTTTATATAACATATGNTCACTTNAATCTTGGACTAAATCTATTTTATTGAAAACGTTAATTACATTATTCTTNAAGAAATTATCACTAAGCCCTAAATTTTCAAGAGTTTTTAAAATAATCTCATATTTAGCTAACATATTTTTGTCAGAAATATCGTTAACGATTAATAAAAAATCAGATTGGTTAATAAATTCTAAAGTTGATTTAAAGGATTCAATTAACTCTGTTGGGAGAGATGAAATAAATCCAACTGTATCNGATAAAATTATATTTTTTTTATAAGACATNTCATGTTTCATTACTCTTAAAGTAGGATCAAGAGTGGCAAATANCATGTTTTTAGANATAACTTTAGAATTTGTTAGATTGTTGAATAATGTAGACTTTCCAGTATTAGTGTACCCAACTAGNGATACGATAATGGATGAAGAGTTTTTTCTTTTGTTATTTTGAATTAATCTTGTCTTGATNACTTTATTAAGGTTTAATTTTAAGGATTTGATTTTTTTATCAATTATTCTTCTATCTAATTCTATNTGTCTTTCACCAGGTCCACCTATAAAACCACCNCCACCTCTTTGTCTTTCTAAATGCGTCCAAGATCTAACTAGTCTTGTTTTNTGAAAAGATAAAGATGCTAATTCTACTTGTATCTTCCCCTCTCTAGATTTTGCTCTAGAACTAAAAATTTCTAATATTACTTTAGTTCTATCAATAACTTTAATTTTTAAAAAAACTTCTAAATTTCTTTGTTGTATTGGGGATAGTTGAAAATCGACAATTAANAAANTTANTTTAAGTTGGTTAACTANTTGTAATAAATTTTTACAGATTTCATCGTTAAATAAATTAGCAGAGGAAAAATTGTTAATTTTTATTATTATATTATCTAAAATATTTACATTTAAGGCTTGTATTAATGATATAGTTTCTGATTTTCTATTGTTAATGTTTTCTTTAAAATAAAAAGGATCTTTAAAAATTTTATAATTATTTATGACAGGTATAAGAATTAAAACTTTTTCTTTTAATGTGTCATTCATATTTAANTTATTATTAATGAAAATTAATCAAACATCTCTAGATAAGTTTTTCTAAGTAAATTTGAAAATTTTCCTACCTTTCCATCTTTAATTTTAAAGTTATCAACCTGCAACACAGGTGTTACAAAAGATGAAGCACTTGTAATAAAAGCTTCATTACAAGCNTTAACATCTTNTAGTGTTATTTTTTCTTCTATTACATTAATATTTTTTTGAATAGCACATTTTATAATAGAATCTCTTGTAATGCCCGCTAATATAGTTCCATCTAATGATCTAGTTTTTAATGAATTATTATTGTCAAGTATCCAAAAATTTGAGCTTGANCCTTCAGTTACAAAACCACCATTATCAATAAATAAAGTTTCACCAAAACCTTTTTTCATTCCCTTAGTTTTAGCTAAAACATTTGGAAGTAATTGCGTGGTTTTTATGTCAGGATTATTCCATCTAATATCGGGTGTAGTACAAACTTTAATTCCCTCAGAAGATATATCAAATTTTTCTTTATTTTTTTTTGTTAAAATCACTAACACAGGTTTCAAAGGCATATTAAAATAACTATGATCTCTAGAAAAAGTTCCTCTAGATACTTGAATATAAATAGATCCATATTTTATTTTATTTTCAACAACTAACCTCTTCATAATAGTTTTAATAACCGAATTTGTTATATTAAATTTAAAATCAATTCTAGAAATAGATTTCCGAAGTCGCGTTAAATGCCCTTCTAAATCTAAAAAAGTTCCATTATTGTATAAGATGACTTCATATACAGCATCTCCAAATTGATAGCCTCTATCATTTACAGATACGTTAGCTTGTTCTAAATTACAAAATTCACCATTTATGTATGTTAACATTAGAAGTAATCCAATCTAACTGACAGAAGTTCTTGCACTTTTTTTATTGATTTAACTGGAACAAACATTACTAATTTATCTCCTGGGTTAATCACTGAATTTCCTCTAGCTGGGAGTATTTCATTATTTTTTTTAACAATTGATCCAATGGATACATTTTTAGGTAATCGAGTTTCTTTTAAAGGTATACCAATAATTGACGATGTTTCAAGAGCTTCAACTGATATTACTTCTCCAAATTCTTCTATAATTGAATGTACAGCTTCAATTTGACCCTTTCTAATATATTTTAAAACAGATGAAACTGTGATTAATGGAGGACTAATAACCGCTTCTAAATCAAGTGTGTTAACGAGAGGTAAAAAAGCAGGTTGATTCAATAAGACTATATTATGTCTAGTACCAGACCTTTTTGTTAATAAAGATGATAATATATTAACTTCATCATGGTTTGTGGCAGCAATGAAAGAAGATTCATTGGTTACTCTTGCTTCTTTAATAATTTCTGGATCAAGAGTATCACCTGAAATAATAGAGGCAAATTCTAATTGTTCTGCAGCATTTCTAGCTATATCTTTATCTACTTCTATGTATGTTAAATTTGTATCTGGAGAAATTTTATTAATCATGTTTCCAATCATTATACCTAAATTTCCTGCACCTGATATCGTTACATTGTGTGATGTAATTTCTGAATGTCCAAAAGCAGCTAAAGTTCTATCTATTTGATCAGATTGACATGATAAATAAATGCGATCATTTAAATTTAAAACATCGTCTCCGGATCTCGGGATTATTAGATCATTACCTCTTATAATAGCCATAATTGTTGCATTCAATCCTGGGAATAAATCAACTAGCTCTCTTAATGGAGTATCTAAAATTGGACAATTAGAATTACATAAAATACCAAGCATCGTCACTTGAGAATTACAAAATTCAGCCACATCAAATGCTCCTGGTGTTCTCCATTGTTTAACTATAGCAGATGCAACTTCTTCCTCTGGGGAAATAATGTGATCAATTGGTATTTTTCCTTCTTGAAATAAATCTAAAAATTCTTCATTAAGATAATCGCGTGATTTAATTCTAGCAATTTTTGTAGGAGTGTTATAAATTAAACTAGACAAATGACATGCCATTATATTAATTTCATCGGACTCTGTAACAGCAATTAACATTTCTGAATCTTCAATACCCGCATCTTTTAAAACTGAAGGATGAGACGCCAAACCTAAAACACCTTGTACATCATAAAGATCTGTAATTTTTTTTAATGCTTCTGACTTAGAATCTATAACTGTAATATCATTATTTTCATTAGACAGGTGCTCCGATATAGACATTCCAACTCTTCCGGCTCCACAAATAATAATTTTCATAACAAAACCATAACTTTATTTATTAAATTTAATACCTAATTCTTTTATCTTTCTATGTAAAGCAGATCTGTCCATTCCAACAAATATTGAAGTTTTAACAATATTGCCTTTAAACCTATCTAACTGTGTTTCTATATATTTTTTTTCAAAAACTTTTCTTGCATCCTTAATAGGTAAATTGAAATTATAATTAGATGAATTTTGATCAAAGTTACTTTTTTTAAACTCAGGAGGTAAATGTGAAATTTCAACTTGAAAATTTTTTTCATTTCCATACATTATCAATAACCATTCAATTAAATTTTTAAGTTGCCTAACATTACCTTTCCAATCAAAGGTTTGTAGTAATATATAAGTTTCATTTGAAAAAATTAAATTATTTTTATTGAAAATTTTTGAAGCAATTTCCATAAAAGAATTTATCAAAATATTAATATCTTCTATTCTAGAATTTAATGAAGGTATATTTATTGGTACNACGGATAATCTATAATACAAATCTTCTTTTAAAACTCCTTCTTTTATAGCTTNAATAGGATCATAAGTGGTNCCAGCAATAACTCTTATATCAATTTTAATTTTTTGGTTAGANCCAAATTTATAAAAACTTTGTTCTTGTATGACATTAATTAATTTTGCTTGAGTTTCGATTGGGAGATCACAAATTTCATTGAAGTATATTGTTCCATTGTTAGCCTGTTCAAACAAACTTAATGTAGCCATTTTCTTTTTATTATCATTAAAACCAAACAGTAATTGATCTACCATTTGATTAGATAAACTTGCGCAAGCTGCTACTACAAATGGATGATTTAATCTATTAGAAATAGAATGGATAAAACGTGCACATGTTTCTTTGCCAGAACCTGAAGGTCCAGTTATTAAAATTCTACTATTACTTTTAGAAACTTTTAAACAAATATTCTTAATATTTTTTATTTTTGCAGATTTTCCAATAATATGATTGCTTTTAAGCCATTCATTATTTGAGTCCATTAGTTTAATTTTTAATTCTCTTTCTTGAAGTGCTTTTTTTACCAAAAAAAGTAGTCTTTCTGAATTAAATGGTTTTTCTAAAAAGTCATACGCTCCATTTTTTGCGGCATTCATTGCATATTCAATTGTCCCGTGACCTGACATAATCAGTACAGGAGTTAATGCATTATAAGCTTTACACCATTCCAGTAACTCAAAACCCTCTTTTTCATTATCATTCATCCAAATATCAGTAATAACTAGTGTAATACCAGAGTTTTCCATGATTTTAATAGCTTGCTCCATAGAATAAGCACTATTAACTGAGTAGCCATTTTCATTTAATATATCAGATACCAACTCACAAATATCTGGTTCGTCATCCACTATCAATATTTTATTATTAACCATAAACTAGCAACTTAATTAAATCTTAAAGGAAAAGTAATTTTAATTTCTGTTCCTGACCTTGAGGATTCAATTTCTATTTCAGATTGATGGTCTTCAATTATTTTTTTTGAAATAGATAAACCTAAACCCGTACCATTCCTTTTTGTTGTGAAATAAGGTTCTAAAACTTTGTTTAAATTTAAATCTTTAATCCCCTTTCCATTATCTTTAATATTTAATGTAATTGACTTTATATCTGTTTCTAAAATAAAGGTAATTGACTTATTTGATATTTTATTTTCAATAAAGTTTTCTGAGGAGTTTTTAACTATATTACCAATAACTTGTCTCAATTGTTTTTCATCTGCAAAGATGAACAATTTTTTCTCTTTTTGAGAATTATTAATTAATTGAAAATTAATTTCAGGATATGATGTTTTAAAGAAAGAAAAAGTATCATTTACAAAATTAGTAAAATTAATATTTTCCAAAACTGGACTTGGCAATCGAGAAAATGATGAAAACTCATCTATTAAGTGCCTTATATCTTCAACATTTTTTAAAATCATTTCAGATGTACTTATTAACTTATTGTCTGATTTAACTATTGATGAATTAGCTATTCTCTCAGCACCTAACTTTATTGGTGTAAGTGGATTTTTGACTTCGTGTGCAATTTTACGAGCAACATCAGACCAAGCTGCTAATTTTTGAGCATGTATAAGATCTGTAATATCTTCAAATGTGAGAACATATCCCAAAAGTTGATTTTCATTTAATTGTTTAACCATTCTTGATATTAAAATAAATTTTGTTCCATCTTTTGTAAATTCTATTTTTTTTTCAACAAAATTTTTATTTTTAATTTTGATCTCACTTACTAATTCTTTAAATTCAGGAAAAATTAAATCAAACTTTTTATTATAATGCTTTGTTATATTAATTTTTAACAATTTTTCAGCAGTTTTATTAGGTAAATTTATTTTAAAATTTTTATCTAATCCAACAACACCAGAATATACACCAGATAAAACTGCTTCTGAAAATTGTCTTCTTCTATCTAATTGATCATTAGCTTCAATTAATTCTGATCTATTGTTTTTTATATCAAGAACCATTTTATTAAAAGCATTTCCAAGCTTTTTTAATTCTGTAATTTTATTTTTTAATAAAGATTTATTTTTTATTTGATAATTTAAATTTCCTCTTCCAACCTCTTGAGAGGCATGAATCAACTCTGCAATTGGGGAAATCAATCTATTTGATAAACCTAAACCAACATATAAAGAAATTAATAATAAAAAAATAGAGATAAATAGAAATAATGCTAATATAGATATTTTTGTATCAAATAAATTTAATTCAATTGATTTGTAATCATTAGATGCGATATTTGATTTACTAATTGCCTCTAAAACTTTCACATCAATAAATCTAGTTGTTAACAAATAAGCATCAACAAATTGATCTANTTTTGTAAAAGCTCTGACTTTATTTTCTTTNCCATCATTAGATATTATTATCTTGCCTTTATTTGCTAAATCATAATATTTATTTGGTAAATCTAAATAATTTATTTCAAAAGCAAATTTTGAACGGGCTAAAATATTTCTTGAAGTATCAATTAAAACTGCATCAGTTAAATTATTTTTGCTAACGTATAAATTTAAGAATTTTGAAATTTTTTTCTCATTTGATGAAAAAGATATAGCATTGTCATTAAGTTGTTTTGCAAATTCTAAGACTTCCCCTTTCATTGCATTTTGATGTTCAATAAGGTATTTATTTGCAACTTCAACAGATTGAGAGACNGCAGTTGAAATTTTATTNCTAAACCATCCNTGNAGAGCTGTATTAATTGTAAAAATTGAAAAAGCTGAAATTATTATTGATGGAGTCAAACAAACTACTGAAAAAAGAATTGCTAACCTTTTATGCAATTCATAACCAGCAATTTTTAATTTAGCTTGAAAAAAAAGGTTATAAATTTGTTTTACAACTCTGTAGAGAAGAAATATTATAGGNAAAATTAAAAATAANATTATTATAAAAAGGTATGTATCTAATAAACTTTTAATGTTTAAATTTATACTTTGAAAAAATATAANNCCTGAAATTGTAAAAAGAAAAAAAAATAAAATTATCTTATTTTTTTTAAAAGAATTTATTAGATTAAAAATTTTATACATTTTATTTNAATTAATTTATATAATTAATTATTTTAAACTATTTTTTCTAACTTTTCTAACAGTTACACCTAATTCTAATATTTTTTTTCTNAATGTATTTCTATTTAACCCTAAAATTATTGCAGCTTTAATTTGATTCCCNCTGGTATGAGCTAAAATATTTTCAATTAAAGGCTTTTCTAAAGTTTTAATAAATTGATCATAAAGATTTGTTTCTGTTTCATTATCATTTAATTTTGAAATTAGTATTTGTACTCGTTTTTCAACTAAGCTTTCTAAAGTAGTGTTATCATTACTTCTTGTAGTNATNTTTGAGTTTTCCAAATGATCCTGAACTTCTGATAAAGTAATTTTATTGTGTGTTTGAGATAATGATAATCTTTCAATTAAATTTTTTAGTTCTTGAATATTACCTGGCCAATGGTAGGACTTAAGGAAATTTATTGCATAGTCATCAATTGACAAGTTTTGATTATTTGTCCTATTTGATTTACTAATAAAATGATTAATTAAATTTGGAATATCCTCAGTTCTCTTACTTAATGGAGGCAAAAAAATAGGCATTACGTTTAGTCTATAATATAAATCTTCTCTAAACTNACCATTTTCAACTAAACTAAANAGATTTCTCTTAGAAGAAACAACTATCCTTGTTTTTAACGATTTAGAGGTNTTATTTTGTATTTTTATATAATCAGAATTTTCAATGAAGTTAAGAAACTCATATTGATCTTTCAAAGAAGAATCGCAAACTTGATCTACAAAAATNGTGCCTCCATCTAATTTTAAAAAATCATCTATAAAAGAAAAATTTGGTNTTTTGTTATTAAAATAATTTGAAATTTCTTCATTGATNATNTTAAAATTATTTATCTTAACTTTAAGAAACTTTTCGTTGTTTGAAAAAGTTAAATCATGAATAGACTTAGCTAAAAGCTTTTTTCCTGTTCCTATTTCTCCAGTTATTAAAACAATTATATTTGATTTTATCAACCTAGCAATNATTTTAAAAGTATCTTGCATAACTTTAGATTTACCAATAATTGGGCCTGAATCATANATGTTTGGTTTGGTTAANCTTGTACCTTGTGATTCAACAACTTTATTAGNTGATAATAATTCANTTGAACTAAATATTTTATTTACTAAAGCAACTAACTTGTCTAGATCAAAAGGTTTNGGGAAATAATAAAAAGCACCTTTTTTTTCAGCTCTTACAGCAGTAATTAAAGTGGATTTAGCCGANATAACTATGATCTTCATNTTAGGTTTTATTTTTTGAATTTTTGGNAATAAATCTAATGTATCTCCATCAGGNAGCCCAACATCAGTAACCATAACATCAAAATCATCTGAATTTAACAAACCAAACAAACCTGCTGTAGTAGCACTTGTTTTAACTAAATAACCATTTCTTGAAAGAGCAGTAGATAAAACTAATCTTATACTTTTATCATCATCAACAACTAAAACTTTTTTCATAAATAACCTAAGCTGACATTTTTAGAGGAAAATTTAAGCANAAATTAGTACATCCATTTTCAGAAGTTACTTCAATAGATCCATCTAAACTTCTTATAGAGTTTGATACAATAGATAAACCNAAACCTTTTCCATTTGGTTTNTTTGTNATAAATGGGTCAAANATNATTTGAGTATCTAAATCAGAAATNCCTGANCCAAAATCAATTACTTCAACTTGNAATGGTTTACTCTCAGGTAAATCNTTTTCATTTAATAAAAACTTTTTACTTGTATTAAAAGACGTTTTTAAAATGATTTTACCTTTATCTAACTGAGCTTCGCAACCATTTTTAATTAGATTTGTAAAAATTTGAATTAACAATTCTTCATTTCCATAAAAATTTGGTAATGAAGGGTCATAAATTTCTTCAAAGACTACATGTTTTCCATAACTATTTTCAGCAGATTTTTTACAATAATTTAGAATCTTATGAATATTTATAGATTCTAAAGAAATATTACCTTCTCCTGTAGATAGATTTTCCATATTAGATAATAAAATATTNATTCTATCTGCTTCAAGTTTAATAAGATCCAACATTTCNGAATAATTTGACGATTTTAAATCTTTTTGAAGTAATTGAGTTGCACCAACAATCCCCGATAAAGGATTTTTTAATTCATGCATTAACATTTCAACNAGAGAGCTGAATGATTGAGAAATTTTAGAATTAATTTTGTGGTAAATAAATGTTTGGTTTTTTAAGTTTTGTTCAAGNTGAATAATTAGTAAATCATTCTCTGAAAAAGGATTAAAAATACTAACTTTCAATTGTTTTTTTTCTTGATTTTGAAAAGATACGTAAATTTTATCTTCTTTTAAGTTTATNTTATTTTTAATATTTTTATTTATTAATAAATNAAGTGGTGAATCGTTATCTATGAATAAGTTCAGATTCTGATTAAGTATTAAATTTGAACTAATCAAAAATGTCTCTTCAAATGATGGATTTACATATTTAACAATTTTTTCTTTGTTAATTACAAGAATAGG
This sequence comes from SAR116 cluster bacterium, assembly GCA_002691795.1. GTDB lineage: Bacteria > Pseudomonadota > Alphaproteobacteria > Puniceispirillales > Marisalimonadaceae > TMED54. The sequence goes on along the minus strand of NZIY01000015.1, from coordinate 19,096 downwards.
ATCTATAAAACTATTAATAATATCTTTATACATCTTTATTTTATACATTAAAATGCTTANNAAATGAACAAAATACAGATTATTTNACTGATATTAATTAAATGTANAAAAATTAGGCAAAAATGAATTTAACAATAATATTATTAGCAGCAGGTTCAAGTCAAAGATTTAAANAAAATAATAANGAAACTGAAAAACAATTTTGTACAATTNATGANAAAACNCTCTTAGAAATTTGCATTGAGAATTTTATTGATTTCAATTTAAGAGCNAATATATTACTTGTAGTTTCAAAAAATAGATTAAATGAAGCAAAAAAAATCTCAAAATTTTATAGCATTAGCCCTCCTATAATTGGAGGCACAAACAGACAAGCCAGTGTAAAAAAAGCTCTAGATCATATCAATAATTTAAACCCTAATAATGTGATAATACATGACGTGGCAAGACCAATTATAAGTAAAAATGTTGTTAATAATTTAATTAACTCACTTAAAAATAATTTATCTTGTGTAGTTCCCTCTTTNAAAATGTCTGATGCAATNATTAANATTGAAAACAATACAAAAATTAATCATTTGAANAGNGAAAATTACCGAGTAATNCAAACCCCACAAATTTGTAATTATAAAGATCTTTTAAACACACATAATAATCTTAAATCAAATACAATTTTTAATGATGAGTCTTCATTATTNATACATAATAATTTAAAAGTTAAATTAATTGAAGGTGACCCAAGGTCAATAAAGATAACTTACAAAAAAGATTTTGAATTAGTAAAGAGTATTATAAAAAAAAATTATATGAAAAAATATATTACAAAAATTGGCATAGGGTATGATGTACATAAACTAATTAAAGTTACATCTAAGACTAAAGATAAAAATCTCATACTTGGTGGAATAAGAATTAATAATGGTTATTATTTAAAAGGACATTCTGATGGAGATGTTTTACTTCATTCTATTGCAGATAGCATCTATGGCGCTTTAAATGAGCATGACATTGGCTATTATTTCCCTCCTAGTGATGAAAAATGGAAAAATAGTGATAGTTTTATATTTCTAAACCATGCTTTAAAAAAATTAGAAGAACAAAGTGGAAAAATTATTAACATTGATTCAGTTATAATTACTGAAACACCAAAGATATTGGATTATGTTAACGACATAAAAAATAAAATCTCTAGTAAGTCAACAATTGATAAAAGTATTTTATCCATTAAAGGAAAATCTAATGAAGGAATTGGTTTCATTGGTAGAAAAGAAGGTATTGCAGTTTTTTCAAATACAACAATACAACTTCCAGATGAATAGATATTTTTTACTCATAAAATTTTCAGAAATATATCCTATAGGCAGAATAAAATATGCTCCTGGAACAATAGCTTCTTTGTTTACTTGTTTAGTATTTTTTTTACTAAATGCTTACTTTTCTATATTTATATTATTTTCTATATTTATTTTATCTTTTTGCTTGAGTTTTATAGCAATAAAAATCTACTTAGAAAAATATGGTGATAAAGATCATAAAAGCATTGTTATTGATGAATTTGTTGGACAATACCTTGCATTAATGATAATACCTCTTCTTGATTTAGAAAATAATTTTTTAAGCATAAGTCTAATATTTATTTTATTTAGAGTATTTGATATTTCAAAAATTGGATTAAAAAGCATGGAAAGATTGCCAGGAGCTTATGGAATTTTATTTGACGATATAGTTGCTGGTATTTATTCTATTATTATAACACTTTTGATCTTTTTATGATTTGGAAAGAAATCAACATAAACAGTAAAAAACTGGTGAATAATTTGAAAAGGTTGTCTTTTACAATAAGTACAGCAGAAAGTTGTACTGGAGGCCTGATCTCTTCATCTATAGTTAATAACTCTGGTGCCAGTGAAGTATTTGAGAAAAGTTTTATAACATACTCAAATGAATCAAAAATTGATATATTAAAAATTAATACTCATATTATAAAAACATATGGTGCAGTTAGTAAAGAAACTGCATATTCTATGTCGTTAAACTTAATAAATAATTTTCAATCAGATATAGGCATTGGTATTACTGGAATAGCTGGACCAAAAGGTGGATCCAAAAATAAACCTGTTGGTTTAGTCTGGATAGGATTTGGAGACAGAAATAAAATAATAACTAAAAAATTTTTATTTAAAGGTAATAGACTAGATATCAGGCTACAGGCAACATTAGAAAGCTTAAAATCCTTGAATTTGTTTTTAAAAAATTAACCATAAAGTTCATTCGCTCTATTTTCGAATGCGCTTACCATTTTAATAACAGCTTCTTCAAAAAAAGATTTGAATACACTATTTAGTAATTTTGAATTAAGTTCAAAATCAACATAAAAATCTATTTCACAACCATCTTTAACTTTTTTAAATANCCACTTATTTGATAATTGGTTAAAAGGTCCTTCTAAATACTCAACATTTATAATTGATTGCTCTTTATTTAAAAAAACATTAGATTTAAATACTTCTCTATAAATTCTTACGCCTACTATAAGATCAGCGTATAATTGTTTATTTGAAATCTTTTTTACTCTAGAACCTAGACACCACGGTAAAAATTCAGGATATTTTTTTATATCACTAACCAAATCATAAAGTTGTTCAGGCTTATATCTAAGAATTTTTTTTTCTTTATAATTCATAATTTTAAAATTTAGAATTTCTTTTTAACTTTAACGNTTGAAAATCTTCATCTGCATGATAACTGCTTCTAGTAAATGTAGATGACGANACNAGCAAAAANCCTTTTGAAAGAGCAATATCTTTGTAGGCATCAAANATTTCAGGTCTAATATAATCNATAACTGCATGGTGTTTTTTTGTGGGTTGCAAGTACTGACCAATTGTCAAAAAATCTACATCAGCNGCTCTCAAATCATCCATCACTTGAAGTATTTCCTCTTTTTTTTCACCTAAACCGACCATAAGTCCAGATTTTGTAAAAATTTTTTCATTTCCTAATTTAACATTATTCAAAAGTCTTAATGACGCAAAGTATCTTGCACCTGGCCTTACTTCATTGTAAAGTCTTGGAACAGTTTCAAGGTTATGATTAAAAACATCTGGAGCAGAATTACCTATTAATTTTGCGGCATTGTTATTCTTTAAAAAATCTGGTGTTAAAATTTCAATTGTTGTTCTTGGAGATTTTTTTCTAATTGCCTTAATAGTATTTAAAAAATGTGATAGCCCATTATCTTTCAGATCATCTCTATTAACTGAAGTAATTACCACATGTGTTAAGTTTAATTCACTTACTGATTTAGCAACTCTTTCCGGTTCAAAAAGGTCTAAACTATNNGGCNNNCCTGTTTTNACNTTACAAAANGNACANGCNCNNGTGCATGTATCTCCCATTATCATAAAAGTAGCATGATTTTTAGACCAACATTCACTAATGTTTGGACAATTTGCTTCTTCACAAACTGTATGTACTTTATTTTTTAGAATAATATCTTTAACTGATTTTAAGTTACTTTCAGACTTAAATCTTATTTTTAACCATTCTGGTTTTAATGGAGATAATTTGTCAGAAGTATGTACTTTTTCCGGATGTCTAGCTTTCATTTGTTATTATACATTTCAATAATGAATTACCCTATCATATGCATCTAAAACTGATTCATGCATAGCCTCTGACAANGTNGGATGTGGGAAAATTGTTTCCATNAGATCTTCTTCGGTTGTTTCTAGTTTTTTTGCTATAGCAAAACCTTGTATTAATTCAGTTACTTCAGGCCCTACTAAATGAGCACCTAGGAACTCACCTGTTTTTTTATCAAATATAGTTTTTATAAACCCTTCTGATTCCCCTAAAGCTATTGCTTTACCATTTCCTACAAATGGAAATCTTCCAACCTTAATATCATATTTTAGCTCTAAAGCTTTTTTTTCAGTCAATCCTATAGATGCAATTTGTGGCCTTGAATACGTGCATCCAGGGATATTCTCTTTATTTATTTTATGAGTTTTCAATCCTTTAATTCCATCAACACACAAAATACCTTCATGGCTAGCTTTATGAGCTAACCAGGGACCATTAGTAACATCTCCTATAGCGTATATTCCACTTTCAGAAGTTTCCATTCTATCATTTGTTTTGATAAAACCTTTTTCCATTTCAATTTTAAAAGCATCTAAACCTAAATTATTTATACTTGGTTCAATTCCTACAGCCAATAACAGCTTACTCGAATTCAATTTAATTTTTTTATCACCAACTTTAATTTCAGATTGAACAGATTCGTCTTTATTTTCTACTTTGACCAATTCACAATTAGTATGAATTACTATACCTCTTTTTTGAAAACTTTTTTGAACAAAACTAGAAATTTCATCATCTTCATTAGGGAGTATTTTATTTTGAGCCTCAATTATAGTTACATTACAACCCAAATCATTATAGAAAGACGCAAATTCAGATCCTATAGCACCAGAACCTACCACTACTAAAGATTCAGGCAAGGCTTTAGGTGTCATTGCAGACCTATAATCTAATATATTAATACCATCAGAAGACACAAAAGGAAGGTTTTTAGACGTTGCACCAGTTGCAACAATTAAAAATTTAGAATGCAATTTATAAGTTTTGTTTCCAAAACCCACAACCTCAACAACTTTATTATTTTTATTTGAATCTATAATCTTTGCAATGCCATTATGTACNTTTATTTTATTTTTCTTCATTAGATGTTCTACGCCAGANGATAAAGATTTAGCAANTGAACGAGACCTTTTAATGATTTCTTCAAAATTAACTTTATAGTTAGATATTGAAAAGCCAAAAGATTTAGAGTTATCTAATAAATGTTTAACTTCTGAACTTCTTAATAAAGCTTTTGTTGGGATACATCCCCAATTCAAGCAAACGCCACCTAAATTTTCTTTTTCTATTACGCCAACTTTAAATCCAAGTTGTGATGCTCTTATGGCAGAAACNTAGCCCCCTGGACCACCACCAATAANTAAAATATCNTATTTTTCATTAAGTTCAGACATTATAAAGACATTAACATTGGATTTTCTATAATTTTTTTAAACACCTGTAAAAACTTTGCACCAATAGCACCATCAATAGCTCTATGATCACAAGATAAAGTAACGTTCATAATATTAGAAATTACAACTTCGTCACTTTTAACTATAGGAACTTTTTGTCCTGCACCAACAGCTAAAATTGCACTTTGAGGAGGGTTAATAATTGCAGTAAAGTTTTTAATCCCATACATTCCTAAATTGGAAATTGAAAAAGATCCTCCATTATATTCACTGGGCAAAAGTAAACCATCTTTTGCTTTTTCAACAAGTTCTTTAACCTCTTTTGAAATTTGGTGTATGCCCTTGTTTTCAACTTTTTTTATAATTGGTGTGATGAGCCCACCATCAATAGCAACAGCAACTGAAATATCTGAAGATTTATAAAATTTTGTGCTTTCTTCAGTCCAGCTCACATTGCATTCAGGCACTTTACTGAGAGTTAATCCAGCAACCTTTATAATTATATCATTAACTGAAATCTTTCCATATTCAGAAAACTCATTNTTAACTTTTGTTCTAAACGANAGNAAATCATCTATATTGCAATCAATAGAAAGATAGAAATGAGGGGCATTAGTTTTAGATTGAACTAACCTTTTGGCAATAGTTTGTCTCATAGAGCTATTTTTTACTANATCGTAATTACTTTCACCTGAAACANAAATTTTTGAGTTTNNATCTAAAGCTGTTTCATCAGAAATTAATAAATAATNTTCAACATCTTTTTTAATTATTCTTCCATGAGGTCCTGAACCANNGACAGAACTAAGATCTATTAANTTTTCATTAGCAATTCTTTTAGCNAGTGGANTTGCAAAAATACGGTTTTTNTTACTATTATCAAATAATTTNNTATCAGAACTANATTCATTATTTTTACTAGATTTGTCATTTTCTGTCGAATTTTGGTATGATTTGTCTTCATTCACTTTAACGTTTTTATCATCATCTTTTTCTTTGTTAATAGAGACATTTAAATCAATATTATGGACTTTTTCATCGTACTGTTCTCCAGGATCTAATATTATACCAATAGGAGTGTTAACTTTTATTCCCTCTGATCCTTCTTTAAAAAAAAGTTTACCAATTATACCTTCATAAATTGACTCAACTTCCATGGTAGCTTTATCAGTTTCAATTTCAGCAATTAGGTCACCTGAAACAATATTATCACCTTCAGCAACAAGCCATTTAGCAAGAGTACCCTCTTCCATGGTTGGGCTTAAAGCTGGCATTAAAATTTCATTACTCATACTAAATCCACATTAGGGACAAATTTGTTTTGCTTGTTCAATAATATCACTTGTTTGAGGTAAAGCCAATTTTTCTAGATTTTCAGCGTAAGGCATAGGTACATCTTTACCATAAACTCTTAAAATAGGCGCATCAAGCCAATCAAATGCATTTTCTTGAATTAATGAAGATATTTCTGAACCAATTCCAGAATAACCAAAACCCTCTTCACATGTAATTAATCTATTAGTTTTTTTAACTGAGTTGATAATTGTTGTTAAATCAAGAGGTCTTAATGTACGTAGATTTATTACTTCAGCACTAATTCCATCTTTTTCTAACTCAATAGCAGCTTCCAATGCTTTCCCGACCATTATTGAAAAAGCAACAATTGTAATATCAGTGCCAATTTTTTCTACTTTAGCTTTACCTATTGGTAAAATAAATTTGTCAGAGTTCGGACATTCAAAAGACTGGCCATACATTACCTCGTTTTCAAGAAATACAACAGGGTTTGGATCTCTAATTGAAGACTTAAGTAAACCTTTTGCATCTTCGCTTGACCAAGGTGCTACAACTTTCAAGCCAGGAACATGAGCATACCAACTTGCGAAGCACTGGCTATGTTGAGCAGCTACTCTACTAGCAGCACCATTAGGACCTCTAAAAACAATTGGACACCCCATTTGACCGCCGGACATATAAAGTGTTTTAGCAGCTGAGTTAATAATTTGATCGATTGCTTGCATTGAAAAATTAAAAGTCATGAACTCAACAATGGGTTTCAAATTTCCAAAAGCAGCACCAACTCCAATTCCAGTAAAACCATGCTCTGTGATTGGTGTGTCAATCACTCTTTTATCACCAAATTCTTCAAGAAGACCTTGAGTTACTTTATATGCACCTTCATACTCTGCGACCTCTTCTCCCATAATAAAAACATCATTGTCTATTCTCATTTCTTCAGCAATTGCGTCTCGTAAAGCTTCTCTAACTGTAATTTTTTTTGAATTATTATCATTATTTATTGGTAGTAATTCATCGGACTTTTCATTTAAAGAAGATTTATCAATTATTTTTTGATTATTACTTATAATATTAATTACTTTTTTATCATTTAAATTTTCATTAGATTTTATTGAACTTTCATTTTCATTAATTTCAGCTATAGGCGTGTTAATTTTAACTCCTTCAGTTCCTTCCTCTACAATAAGCTTTGAAATAAATCCTTCTTCAATTGCTTCAATTTCCATAGTAGCTTTATCTGTCTCAATTTCAGCTAACAGATCACCAGAGTTGATTTTGTCACCAATTTTTACGAGCCATTTAGATAAAGTGCCTTCTTCCATAGTAGGACTTAAAGCAGGCATTAAAATTTGTTTATTACTCATTAATCTATTAACACATCTTTAAAAAGTTCAGTTTCATTTGGAAACTCTGAGTTAACAGCAAACTCTGCAGCTTCATTGACTGTTAATTTTATGTCATTGTCAATGTCCTTAAGTTTTTCTTCTTTAAATCCAGATTCTAAAATTAATTTTTGCAAAGCTTTTAAAGGACCATTTTTTCTCATTTCTGAAACTTCATCTCTAGTTCTATATTTTGCAGGATCAGACATTGAATGTCCTCTAAATCTATATGTTTTAACCTCTAAAATAAAAGGTTTTTGGTTTGATNTACAATAATCTACCGCTTCANTTGCTGCTTCTCTTACGTCAAGAACATCCATNCCATTAACNGTTTTATTTTTAATCCCAAATGCCTCACCTCTCATTGCAAAATTATCGCTTGATGAAGATCTTTCAACTGATGTACCCATTCCATACAAATTATTTTCAATAACAAATAAAACTGGCAAACTCCATAACGATGCAATATTAAAAGTTTCATAAACCTGGCCTTGGTTTGCTGCTCCATCACCAAAAAAAGTTACACAAATTGACTTTTCGTTTTTATATTTATGTGAGAAAGCTATTCCAGCCCCTATTGGCACTTGNGCCCCAACAATACCATGCCCACCAAAAAATCCTTTTTCTCGGCTAAACATATGCATAGATCCGCCTTTACCTTTAGAATAACCAGTCTCCCTACCAGTTAATTCTGCCATAACCCCTCTAGGATCCATTCCACATACTAACATATGCCCATGATCTCTATATGATGTTACCATAGTATCTTTATCACTAAGTGCTGAATTAATGCCGACAACAACTGCCTCTTGCCCAATGTAAAGATGACAAAAGCCTCCAATTTTACCCATTCCATAAAGCTGTCCAGCTTTTTCTTCAAACCTTCTTATTAATAACATTTTTTTGTTTAGATCTAATAAAAGGTCTAAATCATAATTACTCTTTTTTTTAGAAAGCAATTTTTCAGACACAGTTTTGTTAATACTCATAATAAACTTATATATTTTTTATTCTAATATTACAATAAAATCATAAGATTATTCATTTAAAATAANCAAAACATTATCTTGTTTAATTAAACCTAAATTTTTTTGAGCCAATTCGCTAATATAATCTTCATTTAACGTTTCCATTGATAAAAATTTAATTTTATATAATAGCTTTTTTTCTAATACTTCCAATTCAGCCAACTTTTTTTTTAAATCATTAATCTTGTAATTCATATCAAGTGTTTTGGTTATACTCTTTTCACTAAAAAATGTAAGATTAATAGAAAAATAAATAGATATTAATACAGTCAGAGAACAAATTACTGTTAAAAATTCTTTCCTAAAATATTTATTCATATCTTATTTATAATTTTTAATATTTCTTTTCCTAAAAACTTAGCTTCTTCGCCAAGATCTTCTTCAATTCTTAATAGTTGATTATATTTAGAAGTTCTGTCCGATCGAGATAATGATCCAGTTTTAATTTGACCTGCATTTGATCCCACACATAAATCTGAAATAAAAGTATCTTCTGTTTCACCAGATCGATGAGATATAATTGTACTAAAATTATGTTTTTTTGCAGTTTCAATAGTTTCAAGTGTTTCGGTTAATGTTCCAACTTGATTTAATTTAATTAAAATTGAATTTCCAGCATTTTGATTTATTCCATCTATTAATTTTTTTTCTGACGTTACAAATAAATCATCGCCTACTATCTGGACCTTATTACCAAATGTATTTGTAAACATTGAGAACCCATTAATATCATCTTCATCAAAAGGATCTTCAATTGAAATTATAGGATATTTATCTATTAATATTTTCCAATAATCTAAAAGTTGTTCTGTATTTAAAGACAAATCTCCATGATTTAAAAAATATTGTTTATCTTTATAAAATTCGCTCGCAGCTGCATCAAGAGCAAAAAAAATGTCTTCTCCTACCTTATAACCACTTACTTCTATAGATTTTGATATTAAATCTAAAGCAATTGAAGGATCATTTATTTCTGGTGCGAAACCACCTTCATCACCAACGCTTGTAGAGTATTTGTTATCACTAAGTATTTTTTTTAAATTATGAAAAATTTCAGTTCCAGCTCTTAAAGCATCACTAAATCTTTCAAAATTCACAGGAACAATCATAAATTCTTGAATATCTAATAAATTGTTGGCGTGAGCACCACCATTTATAATATTCATTAAAGGCACCGGCAAAATATTGGAACTTAACCCACCAATATATTTGTACAACGGTTGAGACATCGATATTGAAGCAGCTTTTGCAATAGCAAGTGAAACACCCAAAATCGCATTAGCACCTAATTTACTTTTATTAGAAGTTCCGTCTAAACTAATCAAATCATTGTCAATTTTATATTGCTCAAAAGGTGACCTTCCCAGAAGAATATTTTTAATTTCATTATCAATGTTATCGATTGCATTATTAACACTTTTTCCATGATAATAAGTATGATTATCTCTTAGTTCAACTGCCTCATATTTTCCAGTGGATGCTCCAGAGGGTACACTTGCCCTTCCTAAAACACCATCTGACAAAATTATATCAACTTCAACTGTTGGATTACCCCTACTATCTAATATTTGCCTAGCTTTAACATTTTCAATTTTAATCATTATAATTACCTATTGAATTATTTTTTACTAATTTATCAATTTTTATAATATCGACTAATATATCTTTTAATTTATCTAACCTAATCATGTTTGCTCCATCGCTTGGGGCATTGTTTGGATCTTCATGTACTTCCATAAAAATTCCAGAAATTCCAACAGTAACTGCTGCATTAGCAAAGTATGGTATATATTCTCTATTACCACCAGATGCACCCCCTAACCCACCAGGTTTTTGAACAGAGTGAGTAGCATCAAAAACTACCGGATAACCAAGTTTTTTCATTTCTACCAATCCTCTCAAATCAACAACTAAATTATTGTAACCAAAAGAACTTCCCCTTTCGGTTAAAATAATTTTCTTTGATGATGATTTAAACTTTTCAACCACATTAATCATATCCCATGGAGCAAGAAATTGTCCTTTTTTTATGTTTACTATTTTACCAGTATCAGCTGCGGCTAAAAGTAAATCGGTCTGCCTACATAAAAAAGCTGGTATTTGAATTATATCTACAACATCTTTTACCATTTCGCATTGATAGCATTCGTGAACATCAGTTAAAATTGGGATATTTAAAACACTTCTAATGTCATTTAAAATTGAGATGCCCTTTTCAGTACCTACTCCTCTATAAGACTTAATATTTGTTCTGTTGGCTTTATCAAACGATGATTTAAAAACGAAATTTATTGAAAGTTCATCACAAATTTCCTTAATTATCTTAGCATGTTTTATTGAATGATTTTTATTTTCTATAACGCAGGGCCCCGCAATTAAAAAAATATCATTATTATTTTTAATTTTAAAGTTTTCTATTTTTATTTCTTCAAATTTCATATCACATTTATAATAATCTAGACTGGTTTAAAGATGCATTTACAAATGATACAAAAAGTGGGTGAGGTTCAAATGGTCTTGATTTTAGTTCCGGATGAAATTGAACCCCAATGAACCAAGGGTGGTCAATTAACTCAAGCGTTTCTGGAAGAACTTTATCAGGAGACATGCCAGTAAAAATTAAACCTTTATTTTTAAAATTCTCACATAAATTTACATTAACTTCATATCTATGTCTATGTCTTTCATAAATAATACTTTTTTTATAAATATTAAAAATCTTGCTATTTTTAATTAAATGACATTCATATGATCCAAGTCGCATAGTTCCACCATATTCACTTAAAAGATCTCTTTTTTCTTTTCCTATTTTAGTTTTCCATTCAGTTAACAAAGAGATTACAGGAAAGTTAGTTGTCTTAAATTCAGTAGATGAAGCTTCCTTATGTTCCATAACATTTCTTGCAAACTCTATAACAGATAGTTGCATACCTAAACAAATTCCAAGGAATGGTATTTTGTTTGATCTTGCATAATTTATCGCCAAAATTTTTCCTTCAGATCCTCTTTCTCCAAATCCACCAGGAACAATAATGCCATTAACATTTTTGAAACAATTTAAATTTTTATCAATATTCTCTGAATCAATCCAAATCAAATTCACTTTAGTTTTGTTCGCTATACCACCATGTGTTATTGCTTCAATAAGAGATTTGTATGAATCTATTATACTTGTATATTTACCAACTATACCAATATTTACAATACCATCTGATAATTTTTGAACAGATACAATACTCTTCCAAATGCTTAAATCTGGAGGATTTGCACTTTTTAAATTAAAATAATTTATTATCTCTTTGTCAAAGCCAGATTCATGATAAGCTATTGGAACCTCATAAATTGAATTTACATCTATTGCTTCTATTACTGCTTCTTCTCTAACGTTGCAAAATTGTGCTATTTTACTCTTTTGATCGTTAGGTATTTTAGTTTCTGTACGACACAATAAAATATCAGGCTGAATTCCCATTCCTTGTAATTCTTTTACAGAATGTTGTGTAGGTTTAGTTTTTAACTCTTTTGCAGCATTGATGTAAGGAAGTAATGTTACATGAACGAAACATGTGTTTTCTCTGCCAAGTTCATTTCTTAATTGTCTTATTGCTTCAATAAATGGCAAAGATTCAATATCCCCAACAGTACCACCAATTTCACAAAACATAAAATCTTCATCATTTATGTCTGATTTAATAAATTTTTTTATAGCATCAGTTACATGAGGAATTACTTGGATGGTAGCTCCCAAATAATCGCCTCTTCTTTCTTTTTTAAGAACCTGAGAATATATTTTACCAGTTGTAACATTATCAGATTTTTTAGAATTTACCCCAGTAAATCTTTCGTAATGTCCTAAATCTAAATCTGTCTCAGCACCATCATCTGTAACAAAACATTCTCCATGTTGATATGGACTCATAGTGCCAGGGTCTACATTAAGATATGGGTCGAGTTTCCTTAATCTAACTTTAAAGCCCCTAGATATAAAAATTGATGCCAAACTAGCGGATGCTAGCCCTTTACCAAGTGAAGATACCACCCCACCAGTAATAAATATAAATTTAGGGGTGGTTTTTTTCATAAATAATAGATTACATCAAAAAAAATTATTTTCAATTATCTGTAGGCACTTTGGGCTCATTACTTTTCTTAGTAAGATCAGATTTTATTTCTTGCGTAATTGAAGATTTATTATTACTACCAGATAAAATAGCAAGAAGAATTGATGTAATAAAAAATAAAGCTCCAACGAACGTTGTTATTTTTGTAAGAGTATTTGCGGTCCCACGAGCTGTCATAAAACCTCCACTTTGATTTCCTCCAATGCCAAGGCCTCCACCTTCACTTTTTTGAAGTAAAACCAACACTATAATCAAAAGTGCTAATACCACATGTGCAATTAATACCAAATTTTCCATAATTTAATTTCTAATTGTTAAGTTTATATTACTTGTTTAACTGCAGTTTTATAAATTGCAAGAAAATCTTTAAATTTTAAGCTTGATCCACCAATTAATGCTCCGTGCACATTTTTTAACTTTAAAACATTAGAACAATTAGATAAATTTACAGAACCACCATATATAATTTTTAAATTTTTAACGTGAGACAATTCATTAAAAATAACATTATGTACAGACATAATCTCCTCATTCTTAGGAATCCTTCCTGTTCCTATAGCCCATAATGGTTCATAAGCAATTATTAAGCTTGACGAGACAATATCAGGTATACACTCTTTAATTTGATTATGAATGAATTTTTGTGTTCTATTTTGTAGTTTTATGTTTAAAGATTCACCAACGCAAATTATAGGTGTAATATTTTGTGATAATAATAATGAAGCTGAATTTTTAACAAATTCATTTGTTTCGTTATGAAATTCTCTTCTTTCAGAATGTCCGACTATACAGTAATCACAACCAATATCAGAAATAGCATCCGCAGAGACATCACCCGTAAATGCTCCACTTAATTGCGATGAACATGATTGAGCACCTATTTTAACATTATATTTAGAGAGTATTTGTTTTGCTAATTGTAGCTGAGGAAACTGAGGAAATATTGCAATTTCTACTTTTTTTTCTATTTTTTCATTAACAATCAGTTTTTGAAACTCAAATAAGTCGCTGCTATTTAGATTCATTTTCCAATTTCCAGCAATCAACATATATACCAACTTAATTTGTTCATTTATTTTTTCAAAATCTTGTAATTTATATATTTTTCATATAATGAATAAATATGTTAAGAGCATTACGAAGTAAATCACAATCTTTTTTATTTAAAATTTTTCTTGTATTAATTGTAATTGGTTTCGCAGCTTGGGGTGTTGGCGATTTAACAGGAAATAAGATCGAACCTATTTTTAAAGCAAATAATTACGAAACTAGCTATGAAGAGATAATAAATGATTTTAATAGATCTAGAATAACAAATACAGGAATCATCGATGCAAAAGTTGCGGTCCAAAATGGACTGCTAAACAATGTTTTAATACGAAATAAGGTTAAATTAATTGTTAATCAAGAGGCTCATGATCTAGGATTAGTAATTCCAAGGAATTTTTTAAAAAAACATATTTCAGAAAATAAAGTTTTCCATGATAAAAATAATGATACTTCAGTTTTTTCAGAGAAAAAATTCAATACTTTATTAAGAAATAATAATATTACCGAAAATGACTATATCGAAGATTTAAAACTTCAATTGTTAAATAACAAAATTTTTAATCACATTAATGATATTTACTTTTATAACAAATCATTTTCTAAAAAATTTTATGAATGGCAAAACCAAAAACTAGATTTGAATTATAAACTTACTCCCTATGTGAGTACAAAAGATATAAATATAGATGAAAGTTTAAAAAATTCTTACTTTAACAAAAATAAAGATAGTTTTTTGTTACCAAAATTAAGAAATATATCATACATTTCTTTCAAGCCAGAACTTTTTTATGATCAAATTATTATTACAAAAAAAGAAATTAATGATCTTTATAAAGAAAGATTAGATACATTTACAAGACCAGAAACTAGAGATTATTTTCAAGTAATTTTTAAAACTTACGATAAAGCCGAAGCATTTTACAACAAAATCCTTACAAATCAGAATTTCATTAAATATGCAAAAGAATTAAATTTTAATGAAAAGGATATAAGATTTAAAGATATATCTAAAATTAATTTAACAAAAAAACTCAGTAAAATTATATTTAAACCTACTGATAATATCCTTTTAAAGCCATTTCAATCAAATTTTGGATATCATGTAGTACAGATTCTTAAAATTAACAAAGAAACAACAAAGAAATTAGAAGAAGTTTCTCAAAGTCTTACTTATGAACTTAAATACAATTTAGCTTCTGATAAATTATACGAGAAAATAGATTTAATTAATGACCTTGCATTCTCAGGAAATAACTTAGAAGAAATTATACAATTATCAAAAATTAAAAACCTAAAAATAAACAAAATATCCAATTTGTCAAAAAATGGTTTAACTTATATCGATTTCAAACCATCGAAGATAAACTTAGATCAAAAATTTTTAAATGAAGTTTGGAACCTTCAAACTAACGAAATTTCTGAATTATTTGAAATTAACGAAAATGAATTTATTTTATTAAATGTTGATAATGAGATCGAAGGAAGGAGTTTAGGTTATACTGATGCAAAAGAACTTATAGAAGAAAAAATTCAGCTAGACACAAAAATAAAAGAAACTAAGCTTAAATCAGAAAGAGATTTTTTGAAACCAAATCTAAAAAAATTATTTGGATTAAAAAGAGATCAAAATCAAAACTTAGAAAGTTTTTTTACTAATAATGTTTTGATTAAAATTTTTTCATCTGATACTGGAAAAATAAACTCCCTTGAAACAGTTTCAGGTATTCTAACTTATAAGGTACTTAAGAAAAGCACACCTAATAAGCTAAATAATAAAAACATCAAAGAAATTGATAAAAATTTTAGAGACGAATTAATCTCAGATATTCAATCAATATTCTATAAAAGTTTTGAAACCAATCAGAAAATTAAAACTAATTTAAATTCATTAAATAATTTAATTAANGTAAATTGAGTAACTAACCAACTCTATTTACTTCTACTGGAAGTCCTTCATTTTCAATAAGACCTATAATCTTTGTTAAATGATCCTGATTTTGTGTTTCAATTGTGATATCAAGTTTAGCTAAACTTGCTGATAAATCCATAGTAAATCTATTATGTTCAACTCTTAATACATTAGCACCTGACTTTGCACATATATTTGATATCACATTTAATTGTCCAGGTTTGTCTGGCATTGTAATAGTCATAGTTGTAATTTGCCCAGCTCTTACTAAATCTCTCATTAAGATTGACGATATTATTTTAGAGTCAATATTNCCACCNCATAATAAAATACCTACATTTTTATTCTTAAANTTTTTTTCATTTTCAATTATTGCTGCNAGTCCAACTGCACCTGCACCCTCCACTATTACTTTTTCTGTCAATGCCAGTATAGCAATAGCTTGTTCAATTGAAGTATCAGATACACAAATGACATCATCAATGTTATTTTTTATAAAAAGATAAGGTATTTCACCAATCTCTTTAACTGCTATTCCTTCTGCAATTGTAGACCCATNACAATTTAGATTTTTATTATAAAAGTTGTTGTACAAAGATGGATATGATTTTGTTTCTATACCAATTATCTTTGTATTTTTTGAAATNTGACTATTAANTATAGAACAGCCTGCAATCAATCCACCTCCTCCAACAGGGACTAACAAATAATCAAGTTTTGAAACCTGTTTTGTCATTTCAAGATAAATAGTTCCTTGACCCTTTATAACTTCTTCATCATTGTATGGATGAACNTCTATAAANCCAAANTTGTCTTTTAAAGNATTCACATAATTATTTGATTCAATTAAGTCATTACCTTCTAAATAAACTTTTCCTCCAAAATTTTTTGTTCTTCTGATCTTTGTAAATGGNGTTCCTAANGGCATTACAATATGNGTATTAATTCCTAATTTAGTACCTGAGTACGCTAGACCTTGAGCATGATTGCCTGCAGACATTCCTATAACCCCTNTTAATTTATCCTTTTTAGACAAAGAAAGTAATTTAGAAAATGCTCCTCTTATTTTAAAAGATCCTGTGTTTTGNCTNTTCTCAAATTTAATAAAAAGATTACATCCAAATTTTTTAGAAATTTGTTCAGACAAGGATGTTTCAGTAACTTTTAAATAAGGTTTGATTTTAATATAGGTTGAATATATATCTTTGTATGTAATTTTCATGNATTGNTTAAATTAAGTAAATTNATAGCTTATATATATTTNAAATTTTAGATTTGACCAGAAAAATTTTTATAATTTAAAAATANATTCATATTTAATCATATTATATAAGTATTAAAAATTATAAATTTAAGTTTTTCCAGTACAAATAATAATAAATTTCTACTATTAAGTTTTCGTGTTGCTTAGAACAAGATAAATCATTGGTCGGGTTAGCAGGATTTGAACCTGCGACCTTCCGTCCCCCAGACGGATGCGCTACCAGACTGCGCTATAACCCGGTTTAATTAAGAATATTTATTAATTATTTCTTTAGCTTTAAATAATAAATCAGAGGTATCATTAATTTTTTTTAATAAAAAAGTATTTTTAACATTATGATTAGCATCAATATCTTCATTTTTACTATTTTTCATGAACTTAATTGCGCCAGTAATTGTATATCCTTTGTCATATAATAATTCTTTAATTATTTCGATATTTTTTACATCATCAGATGAATAATATCTTCTACCAGTTTCACTTTTTTTTGGATTTATCATATTAAATTTTTTTTCCCAAAATCTAAGGACGTGAGATGGTATATTTAATTGTTTTGAAACATTTGAAATCGTAAAATATTTATTAATTTCATTCATAAAACTAAGATATTTTAATTTTCATTGACTTAGATGGATAAAAAGAAATCACATTTCTAGCTGTAATTTCTTTTTCAACACCAGTTTTAGGGTTTCTACCAATTCTAGATTTCTTTTTTTTGACTGAAAAAGTACCAAAATTTGAAATTTTTACGTCATTACCTTCCTCTAAAGATAATAAAACTTCTTCAATGATTTCTTCAAATATTTTAGAAGAATCTGAAATTGATATTCCCATTTCGATTTGAATTTGTTCAATTATGTCATTTCTTGTCCAAGTTTTAGTCATAAGTTATTCTAATTATAAATAATCTTCCTTACAACTTATTTTTCAAAAGCAGGTGGCTTACCAAATTTCAAAATCATAGAACCCCATGACAAACCACCGCCTATAGCTTGAAATGCTAATATATTTCCTTTATTTATTTCGCCATTTTTAATTGAATAATCTAAAGCCAATGGTATTGAAGCTGCGGAAGTATTACCATGATTTGAAATAGTACTTATTATTTTATTTTCATCTAATCCAACTTTATTTGCAACAGCACTTAAAATTCTTTGATTCGCTTGATGAGGAATCACCCAATCCAAATTATTAATTTTAAGTTTACATTCTTCTAAACACATTACTAATGAAGAAGAAAGTTTTTCTACAGCATGTCTAAAAATTTCTTTTCCATTCATTTTTATATATCCAGCTTTTTTATTTGCAGACACTCCTCCGCTTGTCATTAAAAGATCATGATATTGTCCATCTGTAAAAATTTTACTTCCCAAGATTCCCCATTGAATACCATCTCTTAAATAATTTGATACTTTATGTTTTTCTAATATTATAGCGCCAGCACCATCTCCAAAAAGAACAGAGGTTGACCTATCTTTCCAATCCAATATTTTTGACATACTGTCAGCACCAATAACCAAGCATTTTTCTCCATAACCATCTCTTAACATTGAAGTTCCAATTGATATTGCGTACACAAACCCTGCACAAACAGCCTGAATATCAAAAGATATAGCATTACACTTGATATTTTGTTGTATTTTTGAAGCTGTAGATGGAAACGTATTATCAGGAGTTGTTGTTGCTACAATAATAATATCAATATCTTCAGCATTAATACCTGCATCTAAAATTGCATTATTTGCAGCTTTTGTTCCCATATCAGATGTAAATTCATTTTCACTTACGAAATGTCTGTACTTAATACCTGTTCTTTTAGTAATCCACTCATCTGATGTGTCAATAAATTTTGAAAGGTCTTCATTTGACACTTTATTTTTGGGAAGATATGAGCCAATACCTGTAAGTAAAATCCTAGTATCTAACATCATTAACTTAAATATTTTGTTGTGACAGATAACTTTTGCTGCAATTCATCAATAAAATTATATTTTGCCATATCAT
>NZIY01000014.1 GCA_002691795.1 SAR116 cluster bacterium | reverse complement strand
AGACCATTTTCTGAATGATAAATGATTTCCTTGCTATCATCTACAAATTTTGATACCAACTCTGGCATACCGATGCCTAAATTAACATATGAACCATGAGGAAATTCTCTAGCAATTTTTTCTGCTATTTCGTCTTTAGTCCAGCCTAAGTTCATTAATTCATTCACGGATATGTCTCCCCATTATCAATTGCGACACCCTCTATAATTGGATCATTTACGACAGTTACCTTATTAACAAAAATACCTGGTGTAATTATTTTTTCTGGATCAGTATTTTCTTCTTTTTCAATTCTTTTTACTTGAACTATGGTTTGGTTAGCAGCCATGCACATAATAGGATTAAAATTTCTAGCAGTTTTATTATATGTTAAATTACCATAACGATCAGAAGCTTCTGCTTTTATAAGAGCAAAATCAGCTTTAAGCGATTTTTCTAAAACATATTCTTTACCATCAAATGTTTTTATTTCTTTTCCTTCGGCTAATGGTGTTCCAACAGATGTTTGTGTGAAAAAACCAGGTATACCTGCTCCTGCAGACCTTATTCTTTCAGCAAGCGTCCCTTGAGGAACTACTTCAAGTTCAATCTGGTTATTTTCATATAAATCTTTAAAAGTAATACTCTTAGGTGATCTTGCAAAAGAACATATAACTTTTTTCACTTGCTTTTCTCCAATGAGAGCACCAAGTCCTATTTTCCCATTACCAGCATTATTAGCAATAATGGTTAGATCCTTACATTTTGTATCAATTAGACCATGTATTAATTCAACTGGACTACCTGCTTCTCCAAAACCTCCTAACATTATCACAGCTCCGTCAAAAACATCTGACATAACATCATTTACTGAATCAAAAAGCTTGTTTATTTTCATAGTTTCTCTACTTTAAATATTTATGAATAATATAAATATTTTACTGAAGGTTACAAATGGATTTTAACTTTACACAAAATGAAAATGATTTTAGGCAAGAAATTAAAGAGTGGCTATCTAAAAACTTATCACAACGTATTTCAAATAAAGTTAAAAAATTTCAAAGATTAGATAAAAAAGATTATGAAGAATTCATGAAAGCACTTAGTGCNAAGGGTTGGCTTGCGGTAAATTGGCCAAAAGAACATGGCGGTACTGGTTGGTCAAATACACAAAAACATATTTTTGAAGAAGAAATCGTAAAAGCAGGTGCACCTAGAATAGTACCTTTTGGATTAAATATGCTTGGTCCTGTGTTAATNGAATTTGGAAACGAGGAACAAAAAAAGTACTATTTACCAAGAATTTTAAATTGTGATGATTGGTGGGCTCAAGGCTACTCTGAACCAGGTTCAGGATCAGACTTAGCAAGTTTAAAAACAAAGGCGGTAGATAATGGCGATCATTATATAGTTAATGGTCAAAAAACATGGACAACATTAGGACAATTTGCAAATAAAATATTTTGCTTGGTTAAAACAAATGTAGATTGCAAACCTCAAAATGGTATTTCTTTTTTTCTGATTGATATAAATACACCTGGCATTGAAGTTAGACCAATCATAACTTTAGACGGGGAACATGAAGTCAATGAAGTATGGCTAAAAGACGTTAAAGTTCCCAAAAATAATTTGCTGGGTGAAAAAAATAAAGGTTGGACTTACGCTAAATATCTTCTAACTCACGAAAGAACTGGTATAGCAGGTGTACCCAATTCAAAATCAGCAATTAATCATTTAAAAGTAATTGCTAATAAGACTTATAAAAATGGTAAACCTTTAATCCAAGACCCAATATTTTCATCTCAAATAGCAGAACTTGAAATCGACTTAAAAGCTATGGAAATATTTAATTTAAGAGCAATTTCATCTGCTGAATCTGGTAAAGCTCCAGTTATGGAAAGTTCACTTTTAAAAATCAAAGGATCAATTATTAGACAAAAAACATCAGATTTGCTTCGTAAAGCTATTGGTCCTCAAGCATTACCTTACATATCAGAACAATTTGATGAAGGATGGAATCAAGAAACAATNGGACCTGAATACGCTGGCCCACTAGCCAAACAATATTTTATCTATCGTAAAATATCTATTTATGGTGGATCAAATGAAATTCAAAAAAATATTGTAGCAAAGTCGGAATTTAGAATGTGATCTAAAATGCACTTTGATTTATCAGAAGAAAGAAAAATGCTGAAGGAAAGTTGTGATAGACTTCTTAATGATCATTATACAAAACATAAGAACCATCACGAAGTCTCTAGTTCTGAGATAGGGTTTAATAAAAACTTTTGGAAAGAATGTTCTGATATTGGAATGTTAAGCGCTTTAATTTCTCCAAATTTTAACGGACTTGGGGGTACTGGCGAGGATATAATGATTGTTTTTGAGTTAATTGGAAAGCATTTAGTTGTTGAGCCTTTTCTATCCTCAGGCATTCTATCAATTACCTCTTTAACAAATTCTAGAAATATTAAAATATCAGTATTTGATGATATTTCTTCAGCTTCCAAAATTTATGCCTTCGGACATAGTGAAATTGATACTAGGTATGATGAAACTTATATAAAAACAAAAGCAAATTATAAAAATGATACTGTTTTTTTAACTGGGCAAAAATCTTTTGTACTTAATGGCGACTTCGCTGACAAAATAATTTGTACTGCCAGATTTTCTGGTAATGATTTTGATCAAAATGGTTTTGGTCTTTATGAATTAGACAAAAACGATTGTAATGTTAGATCTTACAATACAATTGATGGATACAGGGCTGCTGAATTAAACTTTTCTGAAGTACCCGCCAAAGAATTATGTAAAAATACTNACGCTTACAANGCTCTTCTTGAAACAATCTATGCTGGAGCCTTTGCTTTATCTTCAGAATCAATTGGAGCAATGGAAGTATGTTTTAATATGACACTAGAATATCTCAAAACTAGAGAACAATTTGGAAAACCAATCGGATCATTTCAAGCTTTACAACACCGTATGGTAGACATTATGATTGAAATAGAGCAAGCAAAATCAGCAGTTATGCTTGCTGCAGGAACATATGAAGCAGATAAAAATACAAAGTATAAAAATATATCTGCTGCTAAAAACTTAGTTGGTAGAGCTGGCAAACTTGTTGCTGAAGAGTGTATCCAATTACATGGTGGAATTGCAATGACNTGGGAATATAANTTACAAAATTATGCTAANCGATTAGTAATGATNGACCATTTAATGGGTGATAGTGATCATCATTTAGAAAAATTTAAACTTTATAGNGATTATTAATTTTTAATTAAAAATACCTCGGCTTTTTTTNTAAAACTTTTTGGTAANTTAATAGCTACTCTTTTCTTTAAATCAAATAGTACCGCGACTATTTGTATATCCATTAAAACTTTATTTGTAGANTCATCGACCAAATGATGACAAAATTTAAAAGATTTTTCATTAATTTCAATGAAATTTGATTTCAAAGAAACAGCCATTCCAATCGTAGGATATTTGTAATATCTTACAATGTAATCTAAAGCAGCAGATCCAATTTGATAGTCTGATCTCCACTTATGNTTTACTCCACATTTTGTAAATAATTGAGTTGCTGCATCNGAAACACAAGATATAAGAAATCTATGAGTAGCATATCCTTTTAAATCTAAATCCCANGTGTTTGATGCCTTTCTGCAGGTAACAATAGAGTTTTCTGATGGTTTATTTNNGATTCTAAAAGGTCTAATTTTTCTTAATTTTATGAAGTTAAAATCGTTGACAAAAGTATTTTGTTTNTTTTGTAATAATCTATCAATAACTTNTNAAATATGACTTGTATCACTNTCAAAATAAATTTCAGTTTCAAAATAAGCTGATACATAATTTTTTGAAGTACAATAAAGTTTTGATTGCAAAGTTAAATAATTTTTTTTTATATTTTTAACAAAAATAACTATCTCTAATGCAGATAATTCCTGAACTTCTTTGTAAAAGATACATCTTTCAGNTTTAATTTTAAAAAGTTTTTTAGAAAAAATATTATTTGTAAGTTTTTTTAGAGCTTTTGAATGTTTATCAAAGTAAAACTGAACATTCATATGATACATTTGGTCACATTCTTCAGTTCTTACTATACCTTTATAAGAAGAAAAAAAATCTAACTTTTGATTAAAAATCTTCGTTTTATTTANTAAAATTTCAAACCNTTCATTAACTTCGAAAATTCTAGNACCAATTTTAATTTCTTTANTNCCCAANAATATCNTTAAAGAATTTTCAAATTTTACTTTTTTATTTTGAACTNTNGATATTTTAGTTTTTACNTATATATCATGATCAAAGAAATTTATTTTAATAACTTTTAATGAAGTTTTAGTATTTTTTACCATGTTGAAACCAAAAACTTCCTGGCAAAATATATACGAATCCTCAAATATCCTTTCAATAGAACTTAACTTTAAAACATTTTTTGAAATATCATCTTTAGAGATAATTGACTTAAAACTAGTAAATTGAAGCATATTATTAGGATATTTCCTAATTAATTTTTATCTTTTAATTCTAATTTGGCGATAGTCATATTGTGAACTTCGTCAGGACCATCTGCAAGTCTTAAATACCTTGCATTAGCGTATGCGTATGACAATGGAAAATCAGAAGAAACCCCACCACCTCCATGAACCTGTATCGCCCTATCTATAACTTTTGCAGCCATATTTGGAACAACTACTTTTATCATAGCAATTTCCTTACGAGCTACTTTATTACCTACTGTATCCATCATATGAGCTGCTTTTAAAACTAATAATCTAGATTGCTCTATTTCAGACCGGCTTGAAGCTATTTGATCCATAACTACTCCTTGTTCAGCAAGTGTTTTTCCAAAAGCAACTCTAGACTTTGCACGAGCAACCATCAATTCTAATGCTCTTTCAGCTTGACCAATCAGTCTCATGCAATGATGTATTCTACCTGGACCAAGTCGACCCTGTGCAATTTCAAACCCCCTACCTTCACCAAGTAGAACATTCTCAACAGGAACTCGTACATTATCAAACTCAACCTCGGCATGACCATGAGGTGCGTCATCATAGCCAAATACCGGTAAATGTCGTAAAACTTTTACACCTCTAGTATCAATAGGTACTAAAATCATAGATTGTTGCTTATACTTTTCTGCATTAGGATCAGATTTGCCCATAAAAATGATGATCTTACATCTAGGGTCCATAGCTCCTGAAGTCCACCACTTCCTTGCATTGATAACATAATGATCACCATCTCTGATTATTGAGCCTTGAATATTGGATGCATCAGAAGATGCAACATTCGGTTCAGTCATTGCAAATGCAGACCTAATCTCTCCATTTAATAGTGGTTTAAGCCATTTCTTTTTTTGGTCATCAGTTCCATATCTTACAAAAACTTCCATATTACCAGTATCTGGAGCAGAACAATTAAAAATTTCAGCACCAATTGGAGACCTTCCCATGATCTCACACAAAGGAGCATATTCAATATTTCTAAGGCCTGCCCCTAAATCACTTTCAGGTAAAAATAAATTCCATAATCCCTCTCTTNTTGCTTTTTCTTTTAACTTGTCAAGGATAGGNGGTATTGTCCAACGTCCATTTTTATTTAATTGCTCTTCAAAAACTTCTTCATTTTTATAAACGTTTTCATTCATAAAATTTGTTAATTTATTCTGCAATCCTTTAACTTTGTCAGAAAATTCAAAATTCATTACTATACTCCAAACTCATTNAAATTTATTCCATTTGCTCTTTTTATAAGAGCATCTATTCTTTTGTTGAAATTTGCAAACCTTTTATCTTTAGTCTGTCCTTTTAAATATCTAACATAAATTTGCTGNAAAATAACAGATAATTTAAAAGCTCCAAATGCGTAATACCAATTTATTTTTTCTACATTAAANCCTGTTTGTTTAGAATATAAATTAATAATATAAGTTTTTAAAGGAAACANAATTTTACTTCCAGTTAATGGCATTGAAGTAATTAGCCTTGCATCTTGATCATCATTTTTATCTATCCAGTAGTTTAACATATGACCTAAATCCATTAAAGGATCTCCTATAGTACACATGTCCCAATCAAANATNGCTTCAGGAGACAAAAAATTACTGTTATTCCACATAATATTATCTAATTTAAAATCATTATGAATAATAGAAACAACTTTGGACTTTGGAATATTCATTTTTAAATTTNTTAACAATTCATCAAATATAGAATTTAACGAAGTATTTTCAGTTGCTAATTTCCATCTTTTCTCCCATCCAAATAATTGTCTTTCTACAAAACCATCTGGTTTCCCTAATTTTTCTAGGCCTACAGTAATTGGATTAATTTTATGTAAATCAGACAAAATTTTAATCATTTGCCCAGACATTTTCTTTATAAAATTATNGTTTAATGGTATAAAATCAGGAAATTCTTTTCTAATTACAAATCCTTTTTTTCTTTCAATTATATGAAATTGGCTTCCTANAATTGTTTCATCATCATTAAAATGAATACTATTTGGAACTAAAGGTAAAATACTATGTAATGATTTTTGAACATTATGCTCTCTTTTCATATCATGAGCTGATGGAGCTATAGGCCCCAAAGGTGGTCTTCTTAAAACATACTCCTCATCATTAAATGAAATTAGATAAGTTAAATTAGCATGACCACCACTAAATTGTTTTAAATTAAAGCCCTTGATTTTTCTTTTTAACAAATGTGAAAAAAAAACTTTTAAGTTTTCTTCATTTAATTTTTCATCATGTCTAACTTCTATAAGCTCAGTATTCATTATCAAAATATTTTATTTAATTTTATTTTTATTAAATTATTATAAAAATTATCACAAGTGAAGGTGTTTATATGGATAATCTATTTGATATTAANGGCAAGGTTGCTCTAATTACAGGTGGCTCTAGAGGAATAGGCGAAATGATTGCTGAAGGTTTTGTTAGACATGGTGTAAAAACTTATATNACTTCACGCAAAAAAGAACAATGTAACAATACTGCAAAAAGATTATCTGAACTTGGTCAATGCATATCAATTCCAGCAGATCTNACACAAACAAGTGACATTCAAAATCTTTATTCAACAATAAGTAAAAATGAAAATAAATTACATATTTTAGTTAATAATGCTGGAGCAGCATGGGGCGCTGACTTTGANANCTTCCCAGAAAATGGTTGGGACAAAGTNATGGATACAAATGTTAAATCAATATTTTTTTTAACNCAAAAATTTATTAAATTACTTGAACAAGGTGGCACGAATTCTGACCCTTCAAGAGTAATTAATGTTGGCTCTATTGATGGAATTGGAATGCCTAGAGCTGAAACTTACTCATACCCCGCTTCAAAAGCTGCTGTACATCAATTAACAAGAGTTTTAGCAAATAGATTAGCAGAAAGAAATATTAATATTAATGCGATTGCTCCAGGTCCTTTTCAAAGCCATATGATGAATGAAACTCTAAAAAAGTATAAAAACGAAATAATAAAATCTGTACCTAGAAAAAGAATTGGAATTCCTGAAGACATGGCTGGAGCAGCTATTTTTCTTTCTTCAAAAGCAAGTTCTTATATCACAGGAATAGTATTGCCTGTTGATGGGGGCTCACTAATTGCAAGACGTCACATGGCCTAACTAGTTAATAAACATATCTCTCAATTTAGTTTTCAAAATTTTTCCAGTTGCGCCTAAAGGAATGTTTTCTACAAACTCTACTCTGTCTGGTATCATCCATTTAGCAATTTTACCTTGATAAAAATTTAAAATTTCATCTTTTGAAACATTCTTGCCAGGTAAAAGTTGGATAACAATCATTGGTCTTTCATCCCATTTTTCGTCTGGAATTGCTATAGCTGCTGCATTAGCTACTGATCCGTGGCCGACACAAATATTTTCTAAGTCTATAGAACTTATCCATTCACCACCAGATTTAATAATATCTTTATTTCTATCTGTTACCGTCATAAAACCATTTTTATCAATGGTAGCGATATCTCCAGTATCAAACCATCCCCCATCAAAAAACCTATCTTTTTGAGTATTATCATTATAATAATTTTTTAGAACCCAATAACCTCTAGAGAGTAATCTTCCTTGAGTTTTACCATCATTAGGCATAATGTTACCTTCATCATCTATAAGCTTCATTTGATGACCAAAAACAGTCCTTCCTTGCGGTATTTTTTGATCATAATATTCTTCTTTATTTTTCGTTTTAGTGTTATATAAAGGCATATTTGCAGTTCCTATGGGACTCATCTCCGTCATACCCCATGCGTGTATAACATCTACATTATATTCTTCTCCAAAACCTTCAAATAATGTTCTTGGACAAGCTGAGCCTCCAATTATTAATCGCTTAACAGTGTCTAATTTTTTGCCACTTCCCCTCAAATAATTTAAAAGTAATAACCATACAGTTGGAACACCTAACGAAATAGTCACCTTTTGTTCATTCATTAGATCAGTCAAACTTTCTCCATCTAATTTGGCACCAGGAAATACAAATTTTGTTCCACACATTGCTGCAGCATATGGTGTCCCCCAAGCATTCACATGAAACATAGGAACAACGGGCATCACAACATCTTTAGCCCCATATGGTATTGCGTCTTTAAGATTAATCCCGTAAGCATGAAGGACAGTTGACCTATGGGTATATAATACACCTTTTGGATTACCCGTTGTTCCAGAGGTGTAGCACAAAGATGACGCAGTTTTTTCATCTAAATTTGGCCAATTAAATTCCATTGACTTGGCATGGATAAAATCTTCGTAACATAAAACCTCTATTCCATTAGGTAATTCGAAATTAATCATATTTTTACTATCAGTCATAACCACAATAGCTTTTACTGATTTAAAATTTGGTGCAGCTAGTTTAATCAACTCTACAATATTAAAATCAACAAAGATCATCTTATCTTCAGCATGATTTACAATATATGCTACTTGATCATGATGTAACCTTGGGTTCATAGTGTGACAAATTAAACCACTTGAAGAGGTTGCATAGTATAGTTCTAAATGTCTATAACCATTCCAAGCTAATGTTCCAACTCTATCACCCTCTAAAACACCATATTCTTTAAGTGCATTAGCTAATTGCTTTGTTCTATTACCCCAATCTCTATAGGTATATTTATGAATTCCCCCTTCAACTGAATTACTAACAATCTCTTGAGTAGGGTAATTATTAATTGCATGTTCAAATATTGATGAAATTAATAGTGGATGATCTTGCATTAAGCCTTTCATAAATTATCTCCTGATTTAAAATAAATTATATAATTTTGATAAATCTTTTTTCATAATTTTACCATTTTTATTTTTTGGTAAATAACTTTTTATACTCGTCCAATAATCTGGTTTTTTATAGTCAGCCAATTTAGCTTTGCAAATTAATTTTAATTCATCAATTAATAAAGACTCATTTTTGAATACTACAACATGAATCTTTTCACCAAGAACTTCATCTGGGTGAGGTATCACTGCAACTTCAATTACATCACTATGTAAACTTATCAAATTTTCGATTTCTGATGAATAAATATTATATCCACCTCTATTAATAACATCTTTTTTTCTATCTAAAATATAAATATAACCCTCTTCGTCCTTAAAACCAATATCTCCAGACTTCCAAAATCCATTTTCAGTAAACTCTTTTTTTGTTGCCTTTTCATTATTCCAATAACCTGGTACCACCATAGGACCAGAAATCCACAATTCTCCATGTTGATTTGCTTCTAATTCTTCAAATTTTTCACTTACAATTTTGATTTGGCCTGTTGGAACACACTTACCAACACTATTTAATTTATCAGGTGAATATTTTTTTGGCATTATTGTGGTTGGCGAAGTTGTTTCAGTAGCTCCATAAATATTAATCAAAGATAAATTTGGAAGAGTCTTTTTTAATTTTTTTAACGTTCCAATTGGCATTGGAGCTCCACCAAATCCACCAATTTTCCATTTTGATAACTTCAACTTGCTAAAATCACCTCTTTCAATGCATAAATTATACATAGCAGGCACCATAATCAAATATGTTAGCCCTTCATTTTCTGCAGAATTCAAAAAATCTTTCACCTCAAATTTCTTTTTTAGAGTTAAACTACCACCTACAAATATCATGAGTAAGACATGTGCAACAATTCCTGTCACATGACTAGCAGGAACAACTAAAATAGAATGATCTTTAGAGGTTAAATTAAAAGCATATTTGTAATGTAAACATGAATGAATTAAATTGAAATGAGTTAACATTGCGCCCTTAGGTTTCCCAGTTGTACCTGAGGTATATAATATGATAGCAGTTTCAGAATCAATGAAATCAATTTCATTTGAAAAGTCAGTGTTAAAAGTTTTTAAAGATTCAATTTTAAAACTAATTTTAATTATATTCTCTTTGACACTGGAGAGTTTTTTACTTAAAGATGTATCGAAAATTATTGCAGTTGCATTACAATCTTTTAAAATATTTTCATTTTCAAACTTAGAGGATCTTGGATTTAAAGGTACAAGTATTAAACCCCTTTTTATACAATACAATGAAACAATAATAAAATTAATATCATTTTCAAAAAGAATACCAATTCTATCCTTTTTTTTAAATTCATATTTCAAAAATGAACTATCTATAGAATTTACTAATTTTAAAATTTGTGCATATGAATAATTAATATTTTGATCTATTATACATACTTTATTAAGATTTATTTTAATAGAATTTTGAATAAATTCCCAAATATTCTGTGGACGGTTTTTAAAACATCTTAAATTTCTATCAAAAATGTTTTCTAAATGAATTACTTGGTCAATCATTCAAAACATCAATAAATTAAATAATTCAAATAATTTTTTTTCCATATATTTTTAATGCATCTTGAAGTGCAAGTTTTTCTTCTAAAATATCTTTTAAAATTAATTCTTTTTTACGTGCTTTTGGATTTCCAAAGCCACCTCCGCCAGGAGTTTGAACTTGTACTTTATCGCCTTTTTTTAAACCTATATCCTGTTCTTTGGACAAATGTTCAGGAACATAATCTTTTTTGTTTTTTCTTTTTATTTTGACTTTATTTTTTCCGCCATCAGTTCCACCTAAAACACCTGGTGGTCCAAAACGTCCATGATCCATAACAAAACTTGCTGTTGCTTCTTGGCACAAAATTTCAATTTCATAATCTAATCCAAATCCACCTCTAAACTCTCCTGCACCGGGAGATTTTTCATGTAGTGAGTAGTGATTATATAAAACAGGAAATTTTTGTTCCATTATTTCAACTGGAGGAGCTTTAGAAATCCCTATTGTTGAACATCCATTCGATATACCATCATTTAATGAATTTCCACCATAACCTCCACCAGATAATTGATACATAACAAAATTACTACCTTTAAGATCATTAAATCCACCTAAAGCAAAGTTTCCACTTGTACCTGCTGGAGCAGCTGTAACTCTATGTTTCAAAACATCGACAAAGGCTAGAAAAACTGCCTCAGCTATTCTTTGAGAAACTTCTGCCGCACATCCTGAAACTGGCCTTGGATAAACTGCATCTAAAAAAGTGCCAAAAGGTCTTAAGACTTCTAAAGGTTCAAAAGCACCCCCATTAATAGCAACTTCAGGAAATATATGTCTCATGGCCAAATATATAGAACTCTTTGTCGTAGCAAATACTGAGTTCATTGGGCCAATGCATGGAGCTGATGATTTAGAAAGATCAAAAATAAGTTTGTCTTTTTCTTTTTTTACTTCAAGGTTTATTTCTAAGGGTAAATTTTTAATACCATCACTATCAACATAAGCTTTTGATTTGTACATTCCATTTGGAATTTGTTTTATAAATGATCTCATTTGATTTGAACCACTCTGCCTTAGCTCATCAATAGAAATATAAATAAGTTTGTCTCCAAATTTTTTGAATAAATAATTTAATCTATCTTCTCCTACCAGTAATGCGGCTTCTTGTGCCTTTACATCACCTATTCTTTGCTCAGATATTCTGATATTTGAACAAATAATCGAGTAAATCTCTTCATCTAAAACGCCTTTTTTAAATAATTTTACAGGTGGCAACCTTAAACCTTCTTGTTCAACTGAATTAGCAGAAGCAGAAAATCCTCCAGGAACACTGCCACCAATGTCAGGCCAATGACCAGTGTTAGATAACCAAAAACAAATTTTATTATTTCTAAAATAAGGTTTTGCAAACCTTACATCCATCAAATGAGTTCCTCCTAAATAAGGGTCATTAACAATATAAATATCCCCAGGATTTGGTTTTTCTATTTTTCCTTCTTTGATAAGTCTGATTATTTCTGAAGTTGAATACTCCATGGTACCCACAAAAACAGGCAACCCATTATAACCCTGTGAGATCAAACTTCCATCTATGGCAGAATAAATTCCATTTGACCTGTCATTTGCTTCAGATATAACTGGTGAAAAAGCAGAACGAGAAAAAGAGAGATCCATTTCATCACAAACTTGCTGTAAACCGGCTTGAATTACACCTAAAGTAATTTTATCAACTTTAGTCATTGTAAATCTCTACAATTATATTTCCAAAATTATCTACAAAAAAATTGTCTTTAGGATGTATTACAATGGTAGCATCTAACTGTTCAACAATTGCAGGGCCAGTTTTTTTAAATTTAGGAAATAAATTTTCTCTTAAATAAACAGGCGTTTTATACCACTTTCCGTTAAAATAGACCTTTCTGTAAGAATTTGCTTTATTCCTCGTAAAATTAATTAATTTTTTTAAGTCTAATTCTTTTCTTTTACCGACTACAGATACATTTACATTAACAATGACAGGTAAAATTTTTTCTAGCTTTACTTTAAATCTTTTAAAATAATTTTTTTCAAATTCTTTTTTGATAAAAATTTTAGATGGATTCGTATCTTTTAGAGGAATTTTAATAATGTGAGTTTGTCCCAAAAATTGCATGTCCAAGCTAAATTCTGTATAAAATTCTTCAATATCAACTTTTTGTTTTTTTATAAGGGCAGTTCCTTCACTTTTAAATTTTTCTAATATAGAGTGTAAGTGTTTTTCATTAGTCTTATCCAAAGAAGTGTCAAGTGTTTGAGTAAAGTCTTGTCTTAAGTCTGCTACCAAACAACCTAGAGCATTTGTAAGTCCTGGTCTTGCAGGAATAAATACTTTTGGAATGTCTAGCTCTCTAGCCAATTCACAAGCATGCATTGGACCCGCTCCTCCAAAGGAAAAAAGACAAAATTCTCTTGGGTCTTCTCCAATAGATATGGATACCATACGAATTGCATTTGCCATTTTATTATTTGCTATCTTTAAAATAGCCTCAGCAGATTGAAAATTATTAAGTTTCAGTTTCTCAGAAATTTTATTTTTTAAAATTACTTCAGTGTTTTCATTAATTTCTAAATTTTCGTTAATATTCAAAGATTTTGGGCTTAGTCTTCCAAGTAAAAAATTTGCATCTGATATGGTTGGATTTTTCCCTCCTTTTCCATAACAGATAGGACCAGGATCAGATCCAGAACTTTCAGGACCAACTTCAAGTAGACCTACTTCATTAATTTTAGCAATAGAACCACCTCCTGCGCCAATTGTTCTTACATCAACCATAGGAACATGAACAGGCATACTATATTCTAACTCGGTTTCAGAAGAAACTGCTGGCTTATTATTCACAACAAGAGATACATCAGTTGATGTTCCCCCCATATCATAAGTTATTATATTTTTAATTTTTGATAATTTACTTACATATGCAGCTGCTATAACTCCTGAAGCTGGTCCAGACATTACTGTCTTTGCCGCTTCTTTTGAGACAATTTTAGAAGAAACAGTTCCTCCGTTTCCATTCATAACTAAAAGTTCTTTTTTATAACCATTATTTTGTAGTTTTTGTTGTAGATCATAAATATAATTTTCAAGAATTGGCTGAACAGAAGCATTAATTGAAGCTGTAACGCCTCTTTCAAATTCTCTACTTTCAGAAAGTATTTCATGGCCTGCTGTAACATACTTATTAGTCCAATTTTTTAAGATTACATTTTTTGCCTTAACCTCATGACAAGAATTGGCATAAGAATGTAAAAAATGGATTACAATTGACTCACAATTTAATTCTTTTATTTTTTTAAGAATTTGTAACAATTCTTTTTCATTAAGTTTCTTTAAAATATTTCCTTTAAAATCAACCCTTTCTTCAACCTCAAATCTAAAATTTCTTGGAATTAAAGGCGTAAAATCAGCTATTAGTCCATACGGAAAAGGTCTGGTTCTTCTCCCTAATTCGAGTACATCTCTGAAACCTTTAGTGGTTATCAAAGCTGTTTTAGAAACTTTTCTTTCAAGTAAAGCATTTGTTGTTGTTGTAGTTCCATGAATAATAAGATCTTGTTTATTTAAATTAATAGAAGCCTTTTCTATGGCATTCAAAACACCTTTGGATTGATTTTTTGGAGATGTAAAAACCTTTGTAAAATTATAACTATCTGAGTCAGAATCAAAAGAAATCAGATCTGTAAAAGTTCCCCCTACATCAATTCCAACTAAATTATTTTTAATCTTACCCATTATTTAAAACAAATTACTTGATTAATATTAAAATAAGAATTTACAATATGATTAAATTTTAAATTTTGCAAAATCTATAATGAATTATTTTCAACCAAATGACTTAAAGTCAGCTTTTGATGCATTAAATAACAACAACGATTTAATAATTGCAGCGGGCTGTACTGATTTATTTCCAACTACAAATGATATTTCTTTAAATAAAAATGTATTGGATATTACTAACATAAAATCCATAAGAGGTTTTGAGTTTAATCATGAAAATACTAAAATTGGAGCCGCTACAACTTGGACTGATATAATAAATGAAAATTTGCCCAGTTGTTATGACATGTTAAAAGCATGTGCAAAAGAAGTTGGCTCAATTCAAATTCAAAATTTAGGAACAATTGGTGGTAATATCTGCAATGCATCTCCAGCTGCTGATAGTATTCCTTGTTTACTTTCTTTNGATGCAAAAATAGAATTATCATCTAAAAATAATAAAAGAATCATACCTGTAGATGAGTTTATATTTGGCGCTAGAAAAACTAAGCTTCAGCATGGAGAAATATTAACTTCTATAATAATTCCAAAAGGAAAAGAAAAAGGTTTTTCAGCTTTTAAAAAAATTGGAGCTAGAAAATATTTAGTNATATCAATTTCAATGGTAGCTTGCTATGTAAGTATTTCAAATAATATAATTGAAGAAATTGCAATTAGCGTTGGCTCATGTAGTGAAGTTGCAAAAAGAATTTTCTCNATAGAACGTCAAATGATTAAAAAAGAGATAAATAAAAATATTTTTCATGAAGTTAATTTTAGTCAATTAAANGAAATTTCTCCAATTACCGATATAAGATCCACACAAACATATAGATTGAAATCCTCTCATTCATTAATTAAAGATGTAATTAAAGACGTTATAAACAATTATAAGATTTCACAATGAACATACAAAGAGAAACAATAAAATTTACATTGAACAAAAAAAAAGTTTCNTCAATTGAAAAATTAAGTTTAAGGTTTAGCGAGTTCTTAAGGGAAAACCAGAAAATTAAAGGAACAAAAGTTGGTTGCAATGCAGGAGATTGTGGTTCTTGTACTATATTAGTTGACGATAACCCTTTTTGTTCTTGTCTTTTAACATTAGGAAAAATAAAAAACAAAAGAATTGANACTATTGAGGGTGTTTGTGATGACGAACAATTCATTCTTTTAAAAAAGTCTTTTTCAAAACATGGANCTGCTCAATGTGGGATATGCACACCTGGAATAATAATGTCTGCATTAGCCCTACTCAGAAAAAATAAATTTCCAAAAAAAGAAGAAGTGGAATTTGCCCTTTCTGGAGTTCTATGTAGATGCACAGGATATCAGAAAATTGTAAATGCAGTAATAAATGCAAATAAAATTAAAGAAAATTTAGATGATATTTGTTATAGTTTTAANGAGGTTGGAAAAAGAANTGAAAGAATTGATGGAGAGAAAAAGTTAGATGGTACAGAAATTTTTGGAGATGATTTTTCACCAGAAAATTCATTGCTGATAAAGGTTCTTAGATCTCCATTTAATAGGNNATCATTTANAATTGGTGATTATAAAAAATGGATTAAAAATAATCTTGGAATTGAAATTGTTTTAACAGAAAAAGATATTCCAGGAAAAAATATTTTTGGTGTAATTCCACCATTTGCAGACCAACCAGTCTTAGCAAAAAAGAATGTAAATTTTCGTGGTGAGGCAGTAGCAATTATTGCGGGTTCATATGACAGTATAAAAAATTTAGATCTTAATTCATTTCCAATAGAATGGGTTAAGAATAATGATATAATGACGACTAATGCATCCTTAAACTCTAATGTTAAAATTGGAAATAAAGACCTTAAAAATAATATTTTAACATCTGGGAAAGTATTATCAGGAAATCCTAAAAAAATTCAACCAAATGACTTTGAAGTTAATGGTTTTTTAGAAACTTCCTATGTTGAACACGCTTACATAGAACCTGAAGCAGGTTCAGCTTGGATGGATAAAAATGTTTTAGTTATTCAAGCTTGTACTCAAGCGCCTTACATGGATAGAGATGATACGGCGAAAATATTAGATATGGATCCGAATCATGTAAGAATAATTCCAGCTGCAACTGGAGGAGGTTTCGGGTCTAAACTAGACATATCAATTCAACCCTACCTAGGATTAGTTGCAATTAAAACAAAAAAACCTTGTAGAATTGTTTATTCCCGAAATGAATCAATGATTTCAACTACAAAAAGACACCCTGGATTAATGACTTCATCGATTTCGTCTGATAGGAACGGATATATAAAATCAATTGATTTTTCTGGAGATTTTAACACTGGTGCTTATGCAAGCTGGGGTCCTACTGTTGCTAATCGTGTTCCAGTTCATGCTAGTGGGCCATACAGAGTTCCAAATTATCAAGCCGTAGGAAGAGCTATTCATACAAATGGCCCTATTGCTGGAGCATTTCGAGGCTTTGGAGTTCCTCAAGCTACAGCATTACAAGAAACTTTAATGGATCAACTTGCCGACAAGCTTAAGATTGATCAATTAGAATTTAGATTACAG
Organism: SAR116 cluster bacterium; assembly: GCA_002691795.1. GTDB lineage: Bacteria > Pseudomonadota > Alphaproteobacteria > Puniceispirillales > Marisalimonadaceae > TMED54. The sequence goes on along the minus strand of NZIY01000014.1, from coordinate 46,024 downwards.
AATTCTTTAAAAGATGGTGATAAAACTGTTTGTGGCCAAAAATTAGATTCTGTAGGAATAATTGATTGTTTGGATGCGCTTAAAGAAAGTTGGAAACAAAAAAAAGAAGATTTTATTAATTTTAACAAAACCTCAAAAAGATATAAAAAAGGTTTAGGTATAGCCACTTGCTGGTATGGTTGTGGTAATACTGCCCTACCTAATCCATCTACAATCAAAATTGGGTTAACTAAGAGTGGCAGAATTTCTTTGCATCAGGGGGCAACAGATATTGGACAAGGATCAAATACAGTAATCTCTCAAATCACAGCTGATGCAATTGGCGTATCTATGAAAGATTTAGATTTAGTAAGCCCTGATACATTTTTAACACCTGATTGTGGCAAAACCTCAGCTTCTAGACAAACCTATGTGACTGGAAAAGCAGCTTATAATGCTGGACTAAAACTAAGATCTGAAATACTTAGGCTCAGCAACATGGGAAACGACTCTCTTATCAAAATTGAAAACAACAAAATTATAATTTCCAATCAAGATAAGAAACAAATTATTGATTTAATTTCTCTTCAATTGATTGAAAACAACTATGTTATAGTTGTTGAAGAAACCTATGATCCACCAACTACATCGCTTGATGAAAATGGGCAAGGAATTCCATATGCAGTTTATGGATATGGAGCTCAAATGGCAGAGATATCAATAGATATTGAACTTGGATTGTTAAAAATTGATAAAATAACAGCTGCTCATGATCTTGGCAAAACCATAAACCCTTTACTTGCTGAGGGGCAAATTGAAGGAGGTATTGCACAAGGTATAGGTTTTGCTCTAATGGAAGAATATATTCCTTCAAAAACAGAAAATCTTCATGATTATTTAATCCCGTCGATAGGAGACGTTCCAGAAATTGTATCTATATTGATAGAGAAAAGTGATCCAGAAGGACCATTTGGAGCAAGAGGACTTGGTGAACATGTTTTAATTCCAACAGCACCTGCTATATTAAATGCACTAAGAAATGCTACTGGTGCAATTATAACCAAACTCCCTGCGCTACCACACAGAATTTTAGATGCCATCGAGAAAAGTAAAAATGGATCAAACTAGTAAACCTGAAAAAATACGGTGTGATGCTTGTCCTGTAATGTGTTATATAGCAGAAGGTAAATCCGGTGCCTGTGATAGATATGCCAATAAAGATGGTCAGATTATTAGACTAGATCCATTAGTAATTCTAAATAGATGTATAGAAAATGGAATGAAAATTAAACCCTTTTTAAATGAGGATTGGGATGGTAAATTAATTCCAGACAAAGATATTTTTATAACAGCTATTGGTTCTGGTACTACGTACCCTGATTACAAGCCAGCACCTTTTATATTCAACAGAAAAATTGATAAAGTTGATTTTGTTACGATAGTTACAGAAGCAATATTTTCATATTGCGGAGTTAAAATTAAAGTTGATACAGACAGGCATATAGGCTCTGAAAGAGATATCGTAAGATATAAAGATGAGTCTGTTGGCCATGTAATGACAAGTGAATATGGTTCTCAAATGATGTCATTAGGCGGTGTTGATCATTTAACAGGAAGTTCAAAAATTGAAGGTAAAATGACATGCGAAGTAATTATGAACTTATGCAATAAAGAAGCAGTAGAGTTAACAATTGATAACGGCTCAAAAATAATTGTTCAAGCTGGACAATCTCCAATTATAAATGATGTTAAAGAAAATAAAATGAGAGTTGGTTGCGGCTCAGCTACAGTAGGAATGTTTGCTTCTCAATGGAAAGGTTTAGTTGATGAAGTAGTAATAGTAGATGATCATATTACAGCTGTAGTTTCCGAACACCAAGCTGGAAAAGTATTAGGTTGGGAGAGCTCAGGGATTTCAATTAATGGAAGAAAATCAACTCCAGGAAGATATTTTCAAGTTGCTAAACCTGGTTCAGGTTGGGGAGGAACTGATATAACAGATCCTTTAACAATATTAAAAAATTGGAATGAAAAAAAAGGTGCAAAACCAGGATTATCCCTTTTAATGGTATCTACAACAGGTGAAGAATATTCATACTATATATTGGATGAAAATTTAATCCCTCAAAAACAACCATTTCCTGACAGGTTAGTTGATACTGTCAAATTAATTGAAGAAAACTGTGAACCAGCTTTATGTACAGTTTTATTTGTTGGGGGAGCAGGAGGATCATTAAGGTCAGGTGTTACAAAAAATCCAGTAAAATTAACAAAGTCAATACAAAACAAAATGACAGAATTAACTTCAGGTGGCGCTTCTCCATACATCTGGCCAGGTGGTGGTATTACTTTTATGGTTAATGTTCTTGATATGCCTGAAAACGCATTTGGTTATGTGCCAACTCCTGCTATAGTAGCACCACTGGAATTTACATTAACAAAAGAAAATTATCAAAACCTTGGTGGCCATGTTGATGATATAAGAACTATAAAAGATATTTTTTTGAATGGTGGAGAATATGGAAAAGATAAGAAAGTTTTAGAAGATGAATAATGAGATCACTAATTGAAGATGGTAAGTTATATATTGAAAATGGCCCTACAAACATTATAGCTGAGGCATTTTCTTTAGATAAAAAAGAAATTTATAATCTTATTTGTGAATATTCATCCAAATATCTTAAAGATTTAAGTTTAGAAATTGATAATCTTAAGAGACCTACTTCAGAAAATAAAAAATTTAAAAGTGAAATTGCAAATAGAATGTTTAATTCTACAAAGTTGTTTTTACCTGATTTTATAACTCCAATGGCCTCAGTTGCTGGTGCAATATCTGAGTCAATATTATTAAAAGTTTTAGAAAAATATAATGTTAATAAAATTTATATTAATAATGGTGGTGATATATCATTATACGTTTCTGAAAGTGAAAAATTTAATTTTAGTATTGGTGGAGAAACAAGCTATATTTTTGAATATGCTAATTTAAATGGTATTGGGGGAATAGCAACATCTGGTTGGAAAGGAAGAAGCTTTTCTTCAGGTATAGCTGATAGTGTCACTGTAATAGCAGAAAAGGCTTCAATTGCAGATGCAGCTGCAACAATAATTTGTAATAAAATAGATCTAAAAAATTCAAATAAAATAATTAAAAAAAAAGCCAATGATTTTTATGAAAATACGGATCTAGATGATAGATTAATCACAGTATCAGTTGAAAATTTAACAGAGCAGGAAATTGAAAAAGCTATTTCAAAAGGAAAAATAACTTCTGAATACTTTATTGCTAAAAATATAATTAAATCAGTTATAATAAACTTACAAAATAATATATTAATAATAGGACATAAATTTAATATTAAATTTAATAAAAAAGTTAAACTGCTACAAATATGAAATAAACTCCATATGAATAATTCAATTATAAATAATTTTGTTGATGGGTTTATAGCATTTCTATTTGCAATTTCTGGTCCAGTTGCAATTATGCTATCGATAACTTCAGCAAATAACATTAATTCCGATGATGTATCAATATGGTTATTTGGATGCTTTGCTGTAAACGGTTTTTTTAGCATAATACTCACATTAAAAAATAAACAGCCACTTGTGTTAATGTGGAGCATTCCCGGAATGATTTTAATCGGTTATTCATTAAAAAATTATTCATTAAATGAAATTGTGGGTGTTTACTTAACTTCAAGTTTTTTACTATTCTTAATTAGTTTTACAAATATAATAACCTTTTTAAAAAAAAATATACCAACAGAAATAGTTATGGGAATGGTGTCAGCTATTTTTTTAAGCTTTTGTGTTGATTGGGTAAATTCTTTGAACACTTATCCTATGCTTGCAAGTATAATGAGTTTAACATTTTTTTTACTTTTGTTTTTATCCAAAAAGATCAAAACCATCCCCCCACTTTTAGGATGTTTAATTTCAGGAATCTTGGTAATGTATTTTACTGAGGAAATAAATATTTTGAGTAAAGAAGTAAGTTTAATAAATATTTATCTAACCATGCCTGAATTTAGTTTTAAACCAATAATAGAATTAACTATACCTCTAATAATAACAGTTATTTTTATCCAAAATGGACAAGGTTTAGTTTTGTTAGAAAATCGAAAATATAAACCACCTTTGAATCAAATTACTTATTACTGTGGTTTAGGGTCTTTTTTTAACGCTTATTTAGGTGCCGTTTCCACTTGCTTAACAGGACCGGTAACTGGAATATTGACAAATAATCCTAATACACAAAATCAATATATCTCTGCAATCTTATTTTCTATTTTTTGTATAATTTTTGGTTTATTTTCTCCTTTTGTATTAAATCTAATCCAAGAGTTGCCCAAAGAATTTATTATTAGTTTAGGAGGAATTGCGCTTTTAAACGTTTTACAACAATCATTTGTTGATTCTTTTAAAAGCAATCATGCAATGAGTGCATTATTAACTTTTTTAGTAACTTTGTCTGAATTTAGTTTGTTTAATGTAGGTGCACCTTTTTGGGGACTTTTACTAGGTTTTTTGGTATCTAAATTCATAGAAAAATAATTTTTTAATATTTTATTTGTAAATTTAAAAAGTAACTTGATTATTGTTTTAATATGTAGAAGTATGAACTAAGTCTTAATTAGGAGGAGATAATGAAATTAACATATTTAAAGACATTGGGTAAAGTTGCAATTACTGGTTTAATTGCATCAGTTTTACCTTTGTCCGTAAATGCAAAAGATACTGTAAAAGTAGGTGTTGTATCTTTTTTAACAGGTCCTGCAGCTGGTCCATTTGGGACTCCAGCAAAACAAGGTGCTGAACTCGTCATTGATGCGATCAATTCTGGTAGTATGCCAGCACCATTTAATACTAAAGGTTTTGCTGGTGCAAAAATGAACCCTGTTTTTAGTGATGAATCAGGTGGTGGTACAAAACAAGTAGGTTTATTTAGAGATTTTGTTCAAAAACAAAATGTTGATGCGATGATTGGTTATATCTCATCTGGAAATTGTATGGCAATTGGTCCAGTAGCAGATGAAGTAAAAATGCTAACCATATTTAGCACATGCGGAACTGAAAGACTTTACGAAGAAAAACTGAGAAGTCATGTATTTAGAACACAAGGTAATGCTGTTGGTGATAGTTTAGCTGCTGCTAAATATATAGCCGATGAATATTTCAAAGGTAAAGTTTCAACTGCTGATAAAATGTATACGGGTATAAATCAAAACTATGCTTGGGGGCAAGACTCTTACAAGTTTTTTAAACTCGGTATGGCTCAATATGTGCCTAGTGCAGTCGGTTCAAGTAAACCTCAATTCCCTAAACTTTTTTCTGGTCAATATGGTTCAGAAATTTCAGCTTTATCACTAGATAAGGCAAAAATAGTNCATACTAGCTTTTGGAATGGTGACTTTGAAGCTTTCATGCTACAAGCTTTAGTAAGAGGTTTCTTTCAGAAAAAAATACTTGTTTCATCAGTCGGTGGATCAGGTGTTGACTCACTTGACAAAAAATTTCCAGATGGCGTAATNATGGGAACACGTGGAAATGTTGGTCTTATTGTTAGAAATGACACAACTCCTTTNAATAAATGGTTTATTGATTCTTATAAAAAAAGATATGGAGNTTACCCTCTTGGACCATCATACCAATATGCANGAGCAGTTATGCTTTATAAAGTTGGGATGGATAAAGCTGCTAAACAGGCAGGTAAATTTCCGACACAAGATCAGGTCATAGCNGCAATGAAAGGTGTTTCTTTTGAATCTTTTGCAGATACAATTGAAATGAAAAGAGGTGGTGGCCATCAAGCTGTTCACTCTATTGCTTACGGAGTCACAAAATATAATAANGCAAAAAAAGAACCTGGAATTGAAAAGGTTATCAAGTATTCTGCTACATGTATTTACCCTCCTGCAGGCGCAAAATCTCAGGAATGGGTTGAAAGTGGAATGCCTGGTAGAAAATGTAATTAATATCAATATATTAGAAGAGAGTTAAAGCTCTCTTCTGATTTTTTAAAGTGATTAATCAATGCAATTTTTAATAACCGTACTTTTGGATGGCCTAATTTATGCCTCTTATTTGTTCATTGTTAGTCTTGGACTCACAATAACATTTGGTGTAATGAAAATATTAAATGTAGCTCATGGTGGTTTTTTTGCCTGGGGTGCTTATTTAGCTTCAATATCGATCATTTACTTAGGTGATAATGAATATAATTCTATGTTGTATTATTTCTCTATTTTTCTTTCAGCTATAATCGTTGGATTATTCTTTGGCTATATTATTGAAAGATTTATTCTCAGAAAAATGTATAATGAAGACATTCATCTTATAGTATTGGCAACTTTTGGACTTTTTTGGATACTTGAAGATTTAATATTACATGTATTTGGAGTTGATCCATTGATGCCATACTATCCTGCAATGGAGTTAGGTGGGATTGAAATTGCTGGTATATTTCAAGGCGTTTATTCTTTAACTCTTGCTGGACTCGCAATAGTAGTTGCATTTATTTGTTGGTATTTTCTTAAAAAGACTAAATACGGAAAATTACTTCAATCTGTTATTTTTGATAGAGAAGTTAGCGTTTCAATGGGAATAAATGTAACAAGAGTCTATCTTATTACTTTTATCATAGGTGGAATGCTGGGAGCATTGGGTGGAGCATACATAGCTCCAACAATTTCAGTATCCCCAGGATTTGCNATTGATGTAGTGGTAATGAGTTTTGCAGTTGTTGTTATTGGTGGAATGGGGTCTGTTCCAGGTGCACTTATTGGGTCTCTAATTGTTGGTTTAGTCAGAGCTTTTGCAGTTCATCAAGCACCAATTTTGGAATTGTTCATTATATATGCAATAATGGCAATAGTCCTTATAATCAAACCTGAAGGACTATTTGCTCCTCCAAAACCAAGGAAAATATAATGTTTAAAGGTGTTTTTAAAGCGCAAGCGGTACAAGTTGGTATAGGTTTTGTGTTTATTATAGTTTTGTTAGGAACATTTGTTCTTCCAGAATGGATGTCAAATAATTTTATGTACGGATTGTCAAGAGGCTTAGCTGTTTTAGGTTTAATGATTTTATGGAGAACAAATTTAGTCTCTTTTGGACATGCTTTATACTATGGCTTTGGGGCTTATGCCGTGGCAATGGCGCAAAAATATTTAGGTATTACAGACATTTTTTTAAGAATAGTCATTGCAATAGCAGCTGCTGGCTTACTTGGCTTTGTTCTGGGGTTTATTTTAAGAAGGTACAGAGAAATCTTTTTTGCAATGCTTTCATTAGCATTTTCTATGGTTCTTTATGGTTTACTTGCAAAGGCTGAGTTCTTAGGATCTACGGATGGAATGTCAATTTCACCTTCTACAATATTTGGAATAGAACTTGGTCGATTTGGTCTTTTCTATTTTATTGGATTTATAGTTATACTATCTTTGATATTTGCTCATGCTTATTTAAGATCAAGCCTTGGACATCTAACAACAGCTATAATGGATAATGAGATCAGAGTTGAATATCTTGGCTATTCTGTAGAAAAAGCTATTCATATTAAATATGTTATTTCTGCATGTTTAGCAGGTGGAGCTGGCGGATTAATGGCTGCAGCTCTTGGTCAGGTTGACCCAGATTCCATGGTATTGTGGAGTGTTTCAGGTGAATTAGTATTTGTTACTATAATGGCCGGTTTGGGTAATATATTAGCTCCTTTTGTAGGTGCTATATTTTTTGAATTTATTAGAACATATGCTTATGAATTTGCTCCCCAAGCGTGGCAAATGATCATTGGAGGTACTTTACTTGCAATAATTTTTTTTCTACCAGGTGGTTTGTGGTCATTATTCCAAAAATTAAATCCTTTTAAGAAAGAAAAAAAATAAATGGCTAANANTGAAATTNTAAAAACTACCGATTTACAAAAATCTTTCTCTGGAATAATTGCTGCTNAAAATATAAATATATCAGTTAAAGAANCTGAAATCATTGGNATTATTGGNGCAAATGGNGCTGGTAANACAGTATTTGTAAANATGATNACAGGATATTTAAAGCCAACAAGTGGTAANATTGAATTTAATGGNAATGATATTACAGGCATTGAACCAAGAGATGCTACACATATTGGAGTTTGTCGATCATTTCAAGTAAGTCAGGTTTTNATGTCAATGACAGTAAAACAAAATCTAATGATTGCAATGTCACTAGCAAAAAAAAGTGGCTCCCAACTTCTTAACCCTATAGATGACGAAACTTTGTCAAAAGAATGTGATAAAATTTTGAAACAATATAATATTAATAAGCAAAAAGATTTGATAGTTAGTACTTTATCCCAAGGCATGCGAAAATTGCTCGATATTGCAATGGCAGTTGTAGGTAATCCAAAGGTTTTACTTTTAGATGAACCAACATCTGGAGTATCTGTAGAAGAAAAATTTGGAATAATGGATATTGTTATTTCAGCTCTAAAACAAAGTGGTACNACCGTACTTTTTGTAGAGCATGATATGGAAATAGTTGAAAGATATGTCGACAGAGTAATGGCATTTTATCAAGGTCAAATTATATGTGATGCGCCTCCAAAAAAAGCATTAAAAGACAAAAAAGTTATTCAATATGTTTTAGGTTANAATTAGGAAGTTAAGATGTTGTCATTAAATAAAATAAATGTAGATATTGGACCAGTAGGAATTTTGAAAAATGCTTCGCTTAACTTAAGTCAAGGCGAAATGATAGGATTAATTGGACGAAATGGTGCCGGAAAAACTACATTACTGAAAACAATCATGGGGATTTTAAAAACAAAATCTGGTGATATTTTTTTTGAAGATTCTGATCTAGTTANTCTTCCATCTGAAAAAAGAGCTGATATGTTAATNGGTTATATGCCAGAAGATAGAAGATTGATACCTTCNATGTCTTCAGAAGAAAATATTATGATACCAGTATGGGCTGTAGGATTAAATGATTGGAGAGAAAGACTAGACTGGATATATAAAATTATTCCTGAAGCTTACGAGTTAAAAGATAGACCTTCAACTAGTTTGTCAGGAGGACAACAAAAACTTATAGCTTTATCAAGAGCATTAATGATCGGCAGAAAATTATTACTTTTAGACGAACCAACAGAGGGAATAGCCCCTGCTCTAACAAAAAGAATAATTGAAATTTTGAATAACTTAAAAAAACAAGGTGTTACAACTCTTGTTGCAGAAAGTAATGAAAAACATTATGAAAAAATGTTAGATCGTACTTTCATTATTGAACGTGGTGAAATTAAAATAAAGTAATATCTTAAATAATTATGAAGCCTAGTGATTTTAAATATTTTAAACCCAATTCACTTGAGCTAGCTCTAGATATTTTAAACTCTGAAGAAAATGTAAAAATTATAGCCGGTGGACAAAGTTTAGTTCCATTAATGAATTTCAGACTTTCTCAACCTGATATAATATTAGATATAAATGATCTAATTGATCTAAATTTTATTTATGAAAATTCTACCAATATTGAATTAGGGTCCCTTTTTACTCATACGAGTGCTATTAATTCCAAAAAATTAAATCACTTTTTTCCTATAATCTCATTTGCTTTAAAATACGTCGCTCATCAAACAATCAGAAATCAAGGGACTATAGGNGGCAGTATAGTAAATGCAGATCCATCATCAGAATGGCCNNTATTAATTTCATTATTAAATGCAAAAATTAATGTAGCAAACAAAATNAAAAAAAGAGAAATTTTAGTTAATGATTTTTTTGAAAGTCACTATGTAACANACCTCGAAGATGATGAAATTGTTATTTCANTTACTTTACCTAAAATAAATCAATATTGTTGGGCATTTGAAGAACACAGTACTCGTAAGGGAGATTTTGCAATAGTAGAAATTGGTGTTATCTTAGAANTAGAAGATGATTGTAAAACGATTAAAAACGCAAGAATTGCAATCGGTGGAGTAGATGAAANAATAAAAAGACTNNACANAATTGAAAATAAATTAAATGGNATAAGTATCTNTGATGATTTATTTACCTATNCAAAATTAGATTTATTTGAAACAATTAATCCNGTTAATGATAATCATGGGTCAATTCATTATAAAAATTATTTATCTAGTTCTCTTCTNAAGAAAGTATTAAAAAANTGTGTTAACTCAAGAGTTATGTTAAATGAAAAGTGAAACCTCATTAATAACAACTGTAAATGGAATTGAATATAATGTAATGGTTCCTTATCGACTTTTAGCATCGGATTTTCTAAGAGATAACCTTAATTTAAATGGAACTCATGTAGGCTGTGAACATGGGGTTTGTGGCTCATGTACAATTAAAATTAATGGTTTGACAGCAAGATCATGTCTAAAATTTGCAATCCAACTTGATGGAAAAAAAGTTGAAACTATTGAGAGTTTTCAAGAGAAAAAAGAAACTAGAGAAATTCTTGAAAAATTTAAAGCTAATCACTCNCTCCAGTGTGGTTTTTGTACACCTGGGTTTTTAATGATAATCGATGAATTACTCAAAGATAATATTAGATATTCTGAAAATGATATTAGAGAGGCATTGTCGGGAAATTTATGTAGATGTACTGGTTATAAAAATATAATAAAAGCTGCAAAACAAATCTTAGGCNCTAAGANAATTAAATGAAACTTTTCTTTTTAAATTCTGGTCAAATTGAAATGAAAAAAAAAATATTTATTCCTGAAATAATAGATAATGAAAAATTCTTACTACCAGTAATATCAACACTAATTCAATATAAAAATTTAAACATTTTGTTCGATACTGGATGTCATCCGTCTGTTGAATCTAACGCAGAAGAACGTTGGGGTGGATTATCAAAAATTATGAAACCTAAAAACATGAATGGAGTAAATTTAATTTCAGAGCTTTATAAAAAAAACATTAAACCAACTGATATTGATATTGTAATAAATTCACATTTACATCCAGATCATTGTGGATGTAATGAATTTTTTACAAATGCTGAATTTTATTGTCATAAAAACGAATTAGAAGCCGCTAGCTCTAATCACGCAAATAAATTAGGTTATATTAAAAAAGAATGGGATTTACCAATGGGATTAAAAAAAATTAATAAAGAATTTGATTTTTTTAATAATTCTAAGTTGATAACAATAGACCTTTTTGGCCATACTCCAGGTACAATTGGTCTTTTAGTAAATATGGATAAAAATCAATTTTTAATTGCATCAGATGCTGTAAGTCTTTTACGAAATTTAGAATATGAAGAAGTTCCTAAAAATGCATGGAATGAAAATGAACTTTTAAAATCTTATAAGAAAATCAAAAAGCTTTCACAAAAAAAAATTAAATTGATTTGTGGTCATGATTATTTCCAATGGAAAAATAGTTTTAAATTAGGAATTGAATATAATTAAATGAATACAAATAAAAAAAAATATGTAGGAAAAAATGTTCTTAGATTTGAAGATGAAAGACTATTGTCTGGCAATGGTCAATACACAGCAGATATAAATTTTCCTGGCATGTATCATGTTGCTTTTTTAAGAAGTGATATTTCTCATGGTGAAATTATTTCTATAGATTTGGAAGAAGCTATCAAATTAGAAAATGTTTATGGTATTTTTTTATATGATGATTTTAAACATATTTCACCAATTGTATCTAGGTCAAAAATGAAGAAATATCTTCCAACTAAACAAAATATTTTATGTAATAAAAAAATTAGATATCTAGGAGAACCAATTGCAGTAGTTGTAGCAAAAAATAGATATATTGCTGAGGATGCAATAAATTTAATCAATGTTGAAACAAAAGAATTAGTACCAATCATAGATACAATAAAAGCATCGAATGAAACAAAAAATTTTGTTCACCCTGATTTAAAAACAAATGTCATTTTAGAAAGAACATTCGCTCAAGGTAAGATTAAAGATATAAATCTAAATGAATTGGTTAATATTAAAAAGATATTTAAAATGGGTCGAAAGACCCCTCTTGCTATGGAACCCCGATCCTATGTTTGTGATATAAATAAAAGAACTCGTGATCTTACTTTGTACTCTTCAACTCAAGTACCTGGTATTATTAAAGATGCGATAATGACTTATTTAGGTATTAATGGAAATCAAATTACTGTTATAGCTCCAGATGTTGGAGGAGGTTTTGGAGGAAAAGCTTCTTTGTATATGGAAGAATTAATTGTAGTTGCACTTGCTAACAAGCTTAAAACACCAATTAAATGGGTGTCTGATAGATACGAAGACCTTTTAACAACAAGCCAAGGGTTTGAAGAAATAATAGAAGCAGAACTTAGTGTAGATAAAAAAGGAAATTTTATAAGTTTAAACTCAAATGTTTTTGGTGATATTGGAGCATATTCAATTTACCCTTGGACAGCAGCTCTCGAACCAATGCAAGTTGCAGGTTTTTTACAGGGTCCATATAAAATTCAGAGTTTTTATTCAAACGTAAAATGTATTACATCCAACAAACCTCCTACTGGACCATATAGGGGTGTTGGTAGACCTGCCGCTGTATTTGTTATTGAAAGTTTGGTTGACATGGCTGCCAGAAAGCTCAATATGGATCCCTCTAAACTAAGACTTAAAAATATAATACAAAAGAATGACCAACCTTACAAAATTGGCTCTGGAATTATCTGGGATAAAGTAGGTTTTGAAGAATGTTTAAAAAAAGCTTTAAGTTTAATAAATTATGATAAAATTAAAACAACAAAAAAATGGGAGGGTGTTGGAATAGCAACCTATGGCGAGCTTACTGGAATAGGATCCAAGATATCAGTTGCTCCAGGCATGCCTCTTAATACAGGTTCTGAAACTTCAATATTAGAAATTGATTCAACAGGAAGTATTTCTGCTACATTTGGCATAGCCTCGCATGGGCAAGGCTTGGAAACTACATTATCTCAAGTAGTTGGAGATCACTTAGGTGTTACACCAAATTCAATTAAAATAAAACAAGGAAATACCTCGCTTATAACTCATGGAACTGGAACATATGCTAGCAGAAGCGCTGCACTTGCAGGTGGTGCAGCAATAAAAGTTTCAAAAAAAGCCAAAAATCATATTCTTAAAATATCTTCGCATATTTTAAGTACTCCAAAAACAGAACTTGATATAGAGGATAATTTTATTGTTCAAAAAAACTCTAATAAAAAACTTAGCTTTCCAGAATTATCAAAAATTGTATATTCTGATATGCAAACATTACCAATAAAATTAAGAACACCCTTAATTTTTATTGAATCTTATGACCCTATTTTTGGTGCTAGTACTACCGCAACTCACATAGCTTCTGTAAAAATTAATCCTGAAACTTTTAAAATTAAAATTGTCAATTATGTCGTAGCCGAAGATTGCGGAAAAGTTATTAACCCAATGATTGTTGACGGTCAAGTTCAAGGAGGAGTTGCACAAGGAATTGGAGCTGCTTTATTTGAAGAAATGAAATATAATGAAACCGGTCAATTAGAAACAGCAACATTAGCTGATTATTTAATACCAAATTCACTTGATATTCCCGAAATTTCTATTTCTCATCTAGAAAATTTTTTACCTAATAATTTAGGAAAATTTAAAGGGATGGGAGAAGGTGGAACTATTGGAGCAACAGGAGCTATAGCAAACGCTGTAAGCAATGCTATTTCACATCTCAATATAGAAATCACTGAACTTCCAATTACACCAAACAAATTATATACTCTAATAAATACGAGGAAAAATAATGAAATTTGAATTAGAAAACAAAGTAGCTTTAGTAACTGGGGGATCAAAGAATATTGGAAAAGAAATTGCATTAAGCCTAGCTACAGAAAAAGTCAATATTGCTTTTACTTACAATTCATCTGAAAACGAAGCAAAAGAAACTGAAGCTGAAATAAAAAAAATGGGAGTTAATGTAAAAGCATATAAATTAGATATTTCAAAGTTTGATGAAACTCAAAATACATTAAATATGATAAATAAAGATTTTGGGAATATTGACATTTTAATAAATAATGCTGGTTATACTAAAATAAAAAAATTTGTTGAAACAAATTCAGATGATTGGAATAAACAAATAGATATAAGTTTAAAAGGAGCTATTCATTGTTGTTATTTAGTTTCAAAAAAAATGATAGATAACCAAAATGGTAGAATTATAAATATCGTTGGAGACAGCTCAAGGGTTGGTGAAGCTAATTTAGCATTAACAGCCGCTGCAAGAGGCGGCACAATTGCACTAGGTAAGTCACTTGCAAAGGAGTTTGGAAGATACTCTATAACTGTAAATACTATTTCATTAGGTCTAGTTAAAACAACTCATACAGATAACGACATATTAGAAAAACATATGGATAAAATATTAAAATCATATCCAATTAAAAGATTAGGAAAAACCTCTGATGTTGCACCAATGGTGATTTTTTTAAGTTCAAAGCACGCTGAATGGATTACTGGACAAGTATTTAGCATCAATGGCGGATATAGTATGATTTAGAAACTCGGAAACTTTAATGATAAGAAAAGAAATTATTCAACCAATAAATGATTTAATCAAAAAACAAGCAGAACAATTCAAAGATAAAATTGCCTATGCTGATGAAAATGAGTGTGTATCCTATAATGATCTTGAAATTGAAACTAGAAATTTATCATTTTATCTCAGTAGTAAAAATCTAAATTCTGAAGAGGCTGTTTCAATAATTCTACCTAATTCGGTAAATTGGATTATTTCTTGTTTTGCAATTATAAGATTAGGTTGTTTAGTGGTGCCAATGAGTTATGATTCTGCCTTATCTGAGATTGACTATAAGTTAAACGATTCTAATACAAAAATAGTAATCACAACAAATGAAATTAAACACAAAATAAAAAGTAAACTTGATTTAAATCCAAACATACAAATTATTACTGTTGATGATGAAATTGAAAATTTAAATTTTTCAAAAATTCGAAAGATAAATCATAAATCTATTTTATTAAAAGATGATATTGATAAGCCTTGTTATATTCTCTACACATCAGGAACTACAGGTCAACCTAAAGGTGTTTTGCTTACAACACGAGGTATGTTATGGGTAATAGCTTCATGTTGGATGCCAATTGCCGGTCTTAATGAAAATTCTAAAGTTTTATCACCATTACCTCTGTTTCATTCTTATGCATTAAACTTGTGTGTGCTTGGAGTTCTTGCTTCTGGTGCATCAGAATTTTTGTTGCCTAAATTTTCACCAATAGAAATTTTTACCAAAGCTAAACAGGAAGAATTTAATTTTCTTCCAGGCGTTCCGACAATGTTTCATTATCTTCTTTCAACTGGAAAGAAAGATAACTTAACTTTAAGTAATATTAAAAGATGCGTATCAGCTGGAGCTATAATGCCTGCTGAATTAAATTATAATTTTGAAAATTATTTTAATATAGAACTTTTAGATGGATATGGCATTACAGAAACTTCAACAATGGTAACAATGAATTGGTCTGGAAAACAAAGGAACATGGGCTCATGCGGCCTTCCATTACCAGGCATGAGCGTAAGAATCATTGATAGTAATGGTCTTGATGTGAAACCAAGTGAAGAAGGTGAATTAATTTGTAGAGGTCCAAATGTAATGATTGGATATTTCAAAAAACAAAATGAAACTAATAAAATATTAAAAAATGGTTGGTATTATACTGGAGATTTAGCAAAACAAGATCAAAGTGGTTTTATAACAATAACTGGACGACTTAAAGAAATCATTATTAGGGGTGGACAAAATATTTCTCCAACCGAAATTGAAGAGGTTATTTTAAAATTTCCTAAAGTTTTAGATTGTGCAGTTGTAGGTTTAAAACATGATCAGCTTGGAGAGGTTCCAGCTGCATTTATTATTTTAAAAGAAGGTGAAGATTTTAATGAAGAGGAAATCAAAAAATTTTGTGAAAATGAATTATCAAATTATAAAATACCAGATATTATACAAAAAACCAATTTAATTCCAAGGACTGGCTCTGGTAAAACAATGAGATTTAAATTAATAAATGATTACGAGCAAAAAAAAATTTAAAATGAAAACTTTCAATGATCAAAATACTGTAGCAATTAAATTTAAATTAAATACTAAATTAATAGAAAAAAAAGTAAAACCAAGAAAACTTCTGAGTGATTTTTTAAGATATGATTGTGGTCAAACGGGAACACATGTTGGTTGTGAACATGGAATTTGTGGCGCCTGTACTATACTATTTAACAACAAACCTATAAGATCCTGCCTTATGCTTGCTCCACAAGTTGATACAGCTGAAGTTACAACTATTGAAGGAATTTTTGAAACCAATGAATTTGATGATCTTAAAAAAGCATTTAAAAAATTTCATGCACTTCAATGTGGTTATTGTACTCCAGGATTTATTACAACAATAGTTTATTTGTTAAAAAATAATGTTTTCCTTAATGAAGATGAAATTAGAAAAAAATTAAGCGGAAACATTTGTAGATGTACTGGATATACTGGAATAGTGAAAGCTGTTCATGAAGTAATGAAAATAAGATTTAATAAAACATAGATGATTGATTTAGGCTCAACATTTATTTCATCAGTTGAACGCGATCCAAGTGCAACTGCCATAACATTTAAAAACAAAAATATTAGTTATCATAGCTGGTACAAAAAAATTTCAAGTTTATCTTTTTCGCTAAAAAAACTTGGCTTAAAAAAAGGTGAAAAGTTAATGACCCTTTTGCCAAATAATTTTGAAGCTTGTACAATTCATTGGGCATGCCAACTTACAGGAATTATAATTGTACCAATAAATTGGAGAGTTAAATCTCAAGAAATTATTTTTTTTATGAAAAACTCAAGCTCAAAATGTATCATTTTTGATGAATACTCAGAAAATGAAGTTAAAATATCAAATTTGCATAAAGATATAATAAAAATCTCAACTTCTTTAAAAAATAATAAATTCAATAAGTTTAATGATTTTTTAAATATTGATAAAAATTATAAAACGTCTGATGCTAAACATAAAGATTGTTCAATTGTTCTATACACCTCTGGAACCACAGGTAAACCAAAGGGTGTTCCGAGGTCTCATTTTGCAGAAAGAAGTTCAGCAATAGCACACATTGCTCAAAATAAATACGAACGTTATGAATCCACTTTAGGTGTCATGCCCCTTTATCATACAATGGGTGTCAGATCACTTTTATCTATGACATTGTTAAATGGAAACTTTATAACCCAAACCAAATTTAATCCAGAAGAAGCTATTGAGTTAATTTATAAAAACAAAATAACATCTCTATATTTAGTTCCAACACTTTATCACGATTTAATTGACTCACATCATTTCGAAAAGGATAAATTGTTAACATGTCATAAGTTAGGTTTTGCAGGAGCTCCCATGACAGATGGTTTATTAAAGAAAATTAAACAAAATTTTTCTGCTTCACAGTTAATAAATCATTATGGTTCTTCAGAAATATATACTTTTACAATTGAACCAAATGCTCTTAATAAACCAGGTTCAGCTGGAAAAGCTGGAATAAATCAAAATATAAGAATTGTTAAAATTAATTCAAAAAATATAAACGCTAAAACTAAACCTAACGAAGAAGGCGAAATAATTGCGTATATAAAAAATGATGAAGCATTTCATGGATATTTAAACAGACCAGATGCAGATCAAAGCTCAATTATAGATAATTGGTATTTTACTAAAGATACAGGTTTTTTTGATCAAAGTGGAGATTTATTTGTAACAGGTAGAGTAGACGATATGATTATAACTGGAGGAGAAAATGTTTTTCCAATAGAAATTGAAAACATTATATCACTACATCCTGAAGTTCAGGAAATAGTTGTNGTTGGACTAAAAGATGAAAAGTGGGGTCAAAAAGTAACTGCATTTATCAAAAGTAAAAAACATATTGATTTTGAAGAATTAGATGAATTTTGTAAAAAATCGGATCTCTCTAACTTTAAAAGGCCAAAGTCATATGTTTTTATCAAGGAGATACCAAAATCTCCAACAGGTAAAATCTTAAGAAGAAAAATTTTATCTGGTGAATATGAACTAGACAATTAATNTCAAAAATATAATAATATTTCTATGAGCAGAAAACCACACATTGAATTTGAATTTGTATCAAACAAGGATGGATGGAAAACGCCTTTAGGTTACCCCAAAGGCATTAAACAAAAAATCTTAGCTTCTGATATTAACGAACAAACTAAAACAGGAAGCAGATCAAGATTACTTCGTTTTGATCCAGGTGTTTTCACAAAAGAACCATTTGTTCATGATCATTGGGAAGAAGTGTTTTTAGTCTCAGGAGATTTAGTCGTAGGCAATGATGAAAATGGGAATGGTGGAAATTCATTTGACAAAGCTACATATGCTTGTAGACCTCCTGGAGTATATCACGGACCATTTAAATCTAATAACGGATGTACTTTGTTTGAATTACATTATTATAAAACTGATGGAGATTTTTAGTGATTAAAACAGGAAAAAATCATCTAGAACAACTTCAAGATGGAAGAGTTGTGTATATTGGAGATGAGAAAGTTTCTGATGTTACTAAACACCCTTCATTAAAGAGAGCAGCTAAAACTGTTGCTGAATTGTATGATCTAAAGCATTCAAAAAAATATAAAGCACAATTAACGTATGATGAAAATGGTGAAACTTATTCAGCATGGTTTATACGAGCAAAATCTAAAGATGACCTAAGAAAACGTTCAAAAGCTCATAAAATTATTGCTGACCATACTTCTGGAATGATGGGCAGATCAATGGATCATGTTGCAAGTTTTGTAACAGGAATGTCAACTAGCACAGAAATTTTTGATAATGACAAATATAAATTTAGTCAAAACTTGTTAAATTATTATGAATACATGAAAAAGAATGATGTTTTTGCATCATATGCAGTTGTACCTCCTCAAGCTGCTAGAAATCCAGAATTTTATCAAAAAAGAAATCTTCCAATACCCACATTATCTGTTGTAGATGAAAATGACAAAGGTGTGGTTATATCTGGAATGAAAATGCTTGCAACAAGTGCAATATTTGCAAATGAAATTTGGATAGGAAACTTAATACCTCTGGCGCCTGATCAAGTAAAACAATCTATAACCTGTGCAATACCATGTAATTCAAATGGTTTATCTTTGTGGATGAGACAACCTCTTTCAAATCATTATGATAACCAATTTGATGCACCTTTATCTTGGAACCAAGATGAAACAGATGTTCTTGTAATGTGTGATAAAGTTTTAGTTCCGTGGGAAAGAATTTTTGTTAAAGATGATGCTATTCAAGCTAGAGAAATTTACTTTAAGACTCCTGCTCACTGTTATGGAAATCACCAATCAAACGTAAGATACTGGTCAAAAATGGAATTAATTGTTGGCCTTTGTTATAAAGTTGCAAAAGCAACGGGTGCAGATGAAGTTCCAGCTGTAAGAGAAACTCTAGGAAAAATGTCAGCATTAGAATCTACCCTTTCTGGGATGATTTATGGACAAATTGAAAATGCTGAAAATTGGCCAGAAAATTATAAAACATTTAATAGACGTATTATGTACGCAGCTTTAAATTTTTGTACTGATAATTATTCAATGATTATTGATGAATTAAGAACTTTATGTGGTGGTGGTGTATTTCAAATGCCTGCAAGTATTAAAGTGATGAAAAATAAAGAGTTGTTAAATGATTTTGAAACTTATTTTCAAACACCCCAAATGAATGCTTTAGATAGAATGAAATTATTTAAATTAGCATGGGATGTTGTTGGATCAGAATTTGCCGGAAGACAACTACAATATGAAAAATTTTATGCTGGTGCCTCATTTATTATAAGAAATCATAACTTTAGAGAAACACCCTGGAATCATTTTGAGGAAGTAGTTGATAAAGTGATGGACAAATACGATGTACCTATAGAACCTAACAAAGCCGCCGAATAGAATTATTTACCGAGGGACATTTTGAAAATATCAAAATTTGATGGATTTAGAATTGAGATTGATGAAAGCAATTATAGAGCAGACTTAGTATTATCAAGACCACCTTTAAATGTAGTTCTCTTCTCACAAAGAGAGGTAATGGCAAAACAGTTTCATGAACTGGATAAGAATGATAAAATAAGAGTAATTGTACTTAGAGCAGATGGTAAAAATTTTTCATCAGGTGGAAATATAGCAGGTTTTCTTGAGGAAACTCCAGAAGATTTATCAATTTTAGCACAAAATGTAATGACACCTGAAAAAATTAAAAAACCTGTAATTGCTGCAATACAAGGTTATTGTTTTGGTGTTGGTTTCGAATTTTCTCTAGCTTGCGATTTCAGGATAGTTACAAAAGATTCTCAATTGTCATTACCTGAAATGAAAATTGGCATGATCCCTGGTTCAGGAGGTTCGGCAAGATTGGCAAAAATGATTGGTATTTCAAGAACTAAAAATATTATTATGCGAGGAAAAAGACTATCTGGTGAAGAAGCTTTTAAATTAGGTATTGCTTGTGAACTTGTTGATACCCCTGATCTTCAACATATGACACAAAAACTAGTTAAAGAACTTATAACTGTATCTCCACTAGCCCAAAGAACAGTAAAATCTGTTTTAAACGCAACTCAAAATGCAACTCTTCACACGTCTATAGATCTTGAGGGTGAAGCATATGGCAGATTAAGAAGTTCCAATGATTTCAAAGAAGGTGTTAAGAGTTTTTCTGAAAAACGCTCTCCTTCCTATAAAGGTAATTAAATTCAATGCTTGAAGACCAACCTATTGATTGCTTCATTGGAAATAATATAAATAGAATCGAAGATGATAAACTTCTAAATGGAAAAGGACAATTTGGAAGTGACACACCGTTTAAACCAGATGCGCTTCATGCAGTAGTTTTAAGATCAGAACATGCATCTGGAAAAATAATAAGTATTGATTTTTCAAAAGCAAAAAAACTTAAAGGTGTTTATAAAATTATTACTGGAAAAGATTTTAGTAAAATATCAAATCCACTTTTATCTGTTATAAGAACTGAGTTTAAAACTTGGTGTTGTGCTATTGATGAAGTCCATTATGTTGGCGAACCAATAGCTATTATTTTAGCAACTTCTAGATATATTGGAGAAGATGCGCTTCAACTAATAAGTGTAGATTATTCGATCAATCAACCAGTTATCTCAATTCAAGATGCACTTAATACAAAAACAAAATTTGTACATAAAAAAAATTTTAAGTCAAATGTAGTAAGTGATAGAATTTTTGAATACGGAAACCCAAATAGATTTTTTACAAAATATCACAAAATTATTGAAATCGAAGTAGAATATCCAAGAAATAGTTGCACTCCTCTTGAAGGATTTGTTGTACATAGTGAATACGACTATTCAAGTGGTGTTTATGATGTAAAGTCTAACTTTCAAGGTCCATTTAGTTTACATTCTGTTTTATCTCGCGCTCTAAAAGTAGAAGAAGGAAAATTAAGATTAATATCTTTTGAAGATTCTGGAGGAAGTTTTGGCATTAAACAAGCGATAATGCCTATGATTATTTTAACTTGTTTAGCTTCAAGATTATCAAATAAACAAGTGATTTGGGTAGAAGATAGATTAGAACATCTTACTGCAGCTTCTTCAGCGACTGGCAGATTAACTAAAATAAAAGCAAGTGTTAATAAAAAAGGACTTATAGAAGCTTTAGATTATGACCAGATAGATGATGTTGGAGCTTATCCAAGAGCACCTGAGCCAGCATCACTTTATAGAATGCATGGGAATCTTAGTGGAGCATATAAAGTAAAAAATATTAAATGTAGAAATAGAGTTATATTAACAAATAAAACTCCATCTGGTTTAAACAGAGGTTTTGGTGGACCTCAACATTATTTTGCATTAGAAAGATTAGTTCATCAAATTGCCGTTGAATTGAATTTAAATATAATTGATGTTATTAAAATTAACCTTGTTGAGAAAAAACAATTTCCATATAAATCACCTGCCGGAGCATTATTAGATTCGGGTAATTTTCAAAAACTTGTAAAAAAAGTGATTGAAAGTTCTACATATAAAAAAATTTTAAAGAATAAAAGTGATGCAATTAAAAACGGTAAAATTTATGGTGTTGGATATTCTTCCATTATTGAACCTTCTATATCAAATATGGGGTATGTTACAACAGCTTTGCCCTTTAAAGAAAGAGAAAAAACTGGGCATAAAGGGGGTGCATTAGCATCTACAAGCATTTCAATAGGTCCAACAGGAAGTGTTTATGTTACATGTGATAGTCTGCCACAGGGTCAAGGTCATAAAACAATTTTGAGTCAAATAGTTGCTGATGTATTTGGAATTAAGATTAATGACATTTTTGTCAATACTACTCACGATACACATAAAGATGCTTGGTCAATAGCTGCAGGAAATTATTCAAGTAGATTTGCAGGAGCTGTAGCTGGTTCAGCTTTTAATGCTGCAATCAATCTTAAGAAAAAACTGCAAAAAATTGCAGCAAGTGAACTTAATTGTAAAAGTGAAAATATTCTGTTTGGTACAGGAAAAGTTTATGATAAAAAAAATTCTGATAATTATTTAAATTTCAAAAGACTTGCCGGAATACCACATTGGTCTCCTGAAAATTTGCCAGAAAAAATGAACCCAAGTTTGAAAGAAACTGTTTTTTGGGGTAATGAAAAATTAAGTCCACCTAATGAAAAAGATGAAATTAATGGTTCACTTGCTTATGGTTTTGTGTTTGATGTATGTGGTATTGAAATTGACCCAATAACATCTAAAATTAAAATTGATGAATATGTTACTGGACACGATGCAGGTAAAATTATTAACCCATTGCTAGCAAATGGTCAAATATATGGTGCATATGCACATGCAGTTGGCGCATCCCTTTTAGAAGAATTTAAATACAATGATAATGGAAGTTTTTTATCTGGTTCCTTTCAAGATTATCACTTGCCATCAACATATGAAGTTAATGAACCTGAGATAATTCACATAGAAACTCCAAGTCCATTCACACCTCTTGGATCTAAAGGTCTTGGTGAAGGAAATTGCATGTCTACACCAGTTGCTATTGCAAACGCTATTTCAGATGCTTTGAAAATTAAAGATGTTAAGCTTCCTTTAACAAATACTAAAGTTCATCAATATTTAAATATAAATAAAACTGAAGAAAAGCCTAAATATATAAGTAAAAATGTTAATTTTAAAAACTATCCTATAAATGGTACTGGAGAATTTGAATTAAATATTGATCAAAATGAATTATGGAACAAAATATTTGATTTTAAAAATTTAAATAAAATTATCCCTGGATGTAAATTTTTAAAAGAAACAACTAAAAATAATTTAAATGGAATAATTGAACTTAGTATTGGACCAATCAAAGGAGAATATTCCTTTAATGTTTCTATTAAAAAAATTAAACAAAAAAAATCATTTGAAATTGTTGGAAATGGCCATGGTAAGTTAGGCAATGGAACTGGAAGTGCTAAAATTTTAATTACTAGTAAAAATAACAAGAGTTTTTTATCCTATTTTTATGGCGCTAAAGTAGATGGAAAAATTATGATGGTTGGTAATAGATTAATCAATGCATCAGTAAAATTGATAGTTAACCAAATCTTTCAATCTTTTACTTTAAACAAATGCTCAGATAAAACATTTTTAAAAAAACTTTTAAAACTTTTGGGAATATAAATTTGAAACCTTGTCATTTTCAATATGTTAAAAGTAATTCAATAAATGAAGTTCTCGATGTTCTAAGTATTCATGGTGAAAAAGCTCAAATTCTTGCTGGTGGCCAATCTTTAATTTCAATGTTGAATATGAGAATTGCAAACCCAGAAATTATTGTTGATATCAATTTTTTAAAAGATGTAATTTCATTAGAAAAAAAGGATAAAAAAATAGAAATTGGACCCTTGTTTAGACAATTAGATCTTGAAAATTGGTCTGATTTAAAAAATGAATTACCATTAATTTATCAAGCAATCCCTTATGTAGGTCAAATTCAACATAGAGCTAGAGGAACAGTTTTAGGATCAATTTGTCATGGAGACCCTACATCAGAACTGCCATTATGTTTTTTAGCTTTAAATGGTACTATTCATCTTAAAAGTAAAAATGGGCTAAGGTTTATTTCAGCTAATGATTTTTATCTTGGACCACTTTTAACTTCAAAGAATTCCAATGAAATAGCTATCAAATTAGAATTACCTACAAAAAAACATTCTGTTGGTTACGCATTTGACGAGGTTTCAGAAAAATTCTCAGATTATGCAATAGCTGCATTTGCAGTAGTAACTGATAACAATAAAATTAGATTTGCTCTTGGCGGCATTCCTTCTAAACCTACAGTAATTGAGTGGGGCATGGAAAATTTAAAATTTGTTGATGAATTACTAAATGACTTTGCTTGGAATTTAGAAATAGAAGATGATCAACATGCCTCAGCAAGTTATAAAAGAGACTTGATTAGAAAAGTTGGTAAAAAAACAATATTAAATTCAATTAACAATATCTAATAATTTATCAGNCAACAGTTTTTACAAAATTTAATTTATTATCTAAATTTATTTTATTNACAGTCTTTTTTAATTCTTCAATTTCATCCAATGGTAATTTCATGAGAGGTGGCCTAACTATAGCTTTTTGTATTGCATTTAAAATAACTAAAGTTTCTTTCATTCGATTATGCATATCTAAAAAAGGAGGCTTATAAAATAATTGAACTAAAGGAAATATTTTATCATTGATAGCTTTAGCTTCTTCTAAATTATTATTTTTAACTGCATTGAATAATCTTACTTGTAATGGTGCAATTACACTACCAGCTCCGGATAACAAGCCATTTGCCCCCATCACTAAAGAAGACATTAACCATGCACTGTGTGTAGTCAAAACATTAACCGGTTTTGGTAAGTTTTGAAATATTCTAATATGCTTTTCATGGACCATTGGNTCATTACACCAGTCTTTAATTGCTTTGATTGTTGGAACTTCATCAAATAATTTCAGTAAAGTTTCAAATGGATAAGACAATCCACCAGATAATGGATAGTTAAAACATATTAATGGTAAATCTGACGCATCTGATATTCTTTTAAAATGTTCAATTGCCATTTCTGGTCTTAATGATCCACCCATACTCATACTTTGAGGAGGAAAACATAATAAAGCAGACGCACCTAAATCTTGTGCCATACTTGCAATTTTTGCGGCTTCTAAACTTCCATCAGAATATACACCATTTATAACTGGTACTTTGTCTCCAACCTCATCTAAAGATATTTCTAAAATTTTCTTTTGCTCATCTAAGTTGCAAGCATGTATCTCAGAAGAATGGCCATTTACAGTTATAGCAGAAATGCCATCTGTAAACCCACAAGATTTAATATGAGATCTGCTTTCTTTTTCATTTATAGACATATCATCATTAAATGAGAGTAATGTGGCTGGTATTACTCCTTCTAATTTAAAATCTTTTCTATATGACATATTTATATTTTAGTAAGAGTAATATTTTTTACAAGAATTGTTTTAATCACTTTAATTTTGTTTTAATTTTAAATATATTTAAATCTGTTATTAAAAAAATATAGAAGGAAAACCATGAACGATTCAAAATACCTTTTCATTGTTTCAATGAATGTAAAATCTGAATATGAAGATTTGTTCAATGAAGTTTATGACGATGAACATGTCCCATATTTACTAGAAGTACCTGGTGTAAATAAAGTTACAAGAGGAAAAGGTGAACCTTTTCAATTTTCTATTGCTGGAGAAACTAAAAATATGGACGCTCCTCACCAAAAATTTGTAGCTCTATATGAAATTAATTCTCCAGATGTTGTTAAAAGCCCTGAATGGGCAAAAGCAGTTGAAAAAGGAAGATGGAGTGAACAGGTCAGGGAACATACTTCTGATAGATCACATTTTATGTACAAGTATATTTAAGATGATTATTATTGATAATCCTTCACTAATTGAAACTTTTATTGATAAACCNCTAACTCCAAGTGATTGGTTTGAAGTTACTCAAGAAAAAATAGATGAATTTGCAAAATCAACTGGAGATTTTCAGTGGATACATGTAGATATTGAAAAAGCAAAAAAAGAGATGCCCGAAGGAAAAACAATCGCACATGGTTATTTCATGGTATCATTGTTACCTGTTTTATCAGCTCAAACATCAAAAATAAATAATTCAAGCAGAACTATAAATTATGGTAGTGATAAAATAAGATTCATTAATCCAGTTCAAGTAGATTCAAAAGTGCGTTTACATAGGGAAATTAAAAAAGTTAATTTAATGGAAAATGGTGGTTATAGAATTATTAATAATTATAAGATGGAAATAGATGGCAAACAAAAACCAGCTTTTGTTGCAGACACTATATCACTAGTATTTCCTTAAGATAAGATGAAATCAATAATTTGTAAAAACTTTGGTCCTTTAGTTTCTCTGGTTTACAAAGAAGTCGATACTCCAGAAATAAAAAACCCAGGTGATATTCTAATTAAAGTTTTTTCTTCAGGTGTCAATTTTCCAGATGGCCTTCTTGTTCAAGGAAAATATCAATTTAAGCCACCTGTACCCTTTACACCTGGAATGGAAGTTTCAGGAGAAGTATTAGAAAAAGGCTCAGATGTTACTGAATTCAAAATTGGAGATAGAGTTGCAGGTTTATCTCAATTAGGAGGATATTCAGAATATATCGTTCTTAATCAAACCTCTGTGTTCAAAATACCACTTAAAATGGAATATGACCAAGCATGCGCACTTTTATGTGCTTATGGGACATCTCATTATGCTCTTAAACAAAGAGCCAAATTAAAAAAAGGTGATACTTTAGTAGTTTTAGGAGCTTCTGGCTCAACTGGTGTGGCTGCAATTCAAATTGGTAAAATAATGGGCGCTAAAGTTATTGCAGCATCATCTTCAACAGAAAAGCAAAATTATACAAAAAGTTTAGGTGCCGATATTTCAATTGGTTATGAAAACATAAAAGACCAATTAAAAGAATTAACAAATAATAAAGGTGTAAATGTTATATTTGACCCTATTGGCGGTGAACTTTTTGAAGAATCATCAAGAGCATTATCTAGATATGGGAAAATTCTAGTCATAGGATTTGCATCTGGAAAAATTCCGAAATTTCCTATTAACCTTGCATTAGTGAAAGAATTTGACATTGTTGGAGTTTTTTGGGGTGCTTTTACTAGAAATAATGTTACTGAATTCAAAGAGAATATGAATGAATTATTTGATTGGTTTAAAAATGGAAAAATAAATCCAAAAATTGAAGAAAGATTTAAACTACAAGATGCGTCTAAAGCACTAGATAAGATACTTAATAGAGGTACAAAAGGTAAAGTTATTTTATACCCATGATTAAAAGTTAGTCTAAAACTTTTTTATGTGACTGATGTAAACAATATAGTTAAAAAAAATCAACTAAATTATAAAGTAATCCTTTCATATTTTATAATCATTATTGCAAATAATTATGTTATTATCATCTACAGCTAATAAAATTAAATTGACATATTTCTTAGCAAATTCATAAAAATTATCTTAGTAAATGACATTTCTCATTATTAATCTTGTTTTTCACAAATATTTAATTTTTAATAAGATAAAGGGNATTGTATGATTTTAAATCATGGAGTAAGAGGATCAATAGCAACATATAATGTCGATAATTATTTTTATGTTAGTTCAGTACATTGTGTTGAGATTATTACCATGGCAATAACAAATTGTGTAGAAGATTGTAAAATCATTTCAATACCAAAAAAAAAGTTTGATGAAAAATTTAATGTGTCTGAAGTTTTTGTAAATAGATATTTAAATACTATTTCATATAGATTAAGAAAATTTAAAAAAATTATACACAATTGACTGGAGATTAATATGGATATCGATATTCAAATAGCAGAAAGTTTAATTGAAGCCTTTGATCATGAAGAGACTGGGATATTGTTATGGGATAAAAATGATAAGTTGCTTTATAGAAATATTGATATGGAAAAAAGATTTGTAAGATTAAATATCCCTTACATAATCGGAGAAAGTTTTTACGAAAGAATTGAAAAAATTCGAAAAAGAAAATTAGTTTCTGAAAAAGAGATTGAAGATCGTATTAACCAATTTAAGAACGCTAAAAAAACAAAAAGGCCTCAAGAATGTGTTGTTAAAGGCCCTACAGGAAGATGGATACAAATTAAAGATACAGTTACACCCTCAGGAAATATCTTATCTTTGATGACTAATGTTACAAAAATAATAGAACAAGAAACTGAGAGAAAGAGACTTATTAATGCGATTGAAGAAGTTCCACTTGGAGTAATTTTATGGGACGAAAATGATAAACTTATATCGAAAAATAAAAAAATAAATGAAGTTTTTAGAAAAATGAAAATGCCCTCTGTGAAAATTGGAACTAACTGGAAAGATATGTTTGAAAATAACATAAAAAAAGGAGCATACGTTTTAAAAGATAGAAAATCAAAAGAACTATATATTAAGAAACGAATCTCTGAGAGAAAAAAACTCAAAATATCCACTAATGAAGTTAATACTAAAGATGGCTCAACTTTTTTGATGAACGAAATAAAATTAAGTGATGGCGGTATAATGCAATTATTTACAGATGTAACAACTTCTAAGCAAACAGAATTAGAAAATAAACAACTTAATTCTGCAATTCAAGAATTGCCATCACCAGTTCTTATTTGGGATAAAAACGATAAATTAATTTTAGGTAATGATGAAGCCAAAAAAAGATTTCAAAAATTTTCTGGCAATAAACTCGATAAAAACCTTACAAGACAAAAAATGACGTATAATGCGGTCTATAAAGGACACATTCTTCCTCCAAATGGAATGACAAAAAAAGAATTTTTAGATAGTAGAAATAAAGAATATGCTAATTTAAAAGGAAATCAGACTTTTCAAAATATACACAATAATGGGAAAATAAATATTGTTTCTGCTACAAAATTATCTGATGGTGGTATGTTACAATTTTTTACAGATATAACTGAAATCAAAAAAAAAGAAGCTGAATTAGAGAGATTAAAAAAAGGTATAGACATTTTACCTAATGGATTAATGTTTTGGGATAAAAATGATTTTTTAATAGCTCATAATGAAAGTGCTATTTTATTTTTGAAACAATTTAAATTTAATTTAAAAATTGGTTGTAGTCGTGAGGATTTAACAAAACACATGCAAGAAAAAGGTTTTGTTAAACCTGAAGAAGGACTTTCGTTAAGCGAACATATAAAAAAAACAAGGTTACGTTGGAAAAAGCTTAAAGGTCAAAGAATTAGAGAAACTGCATTTAATAATGGCATGACATTGATGTTTAATGAAACACGTCTAAANGACGGNAGTACAATAACATTATGGTCGAATATTACTGAGATAAAAAATAGAGAAACTAAATTAAAGCAACTTGCTGATGCGGTAGATGTAATGCCAAATACTTTCATGTTATGGGATAAAAATAATAATCTCATTATGGCAAATCAAAGTTCAAGAATTGACCAAAAAAAGCTTGGTTTTAATTTAATGCCGGGAGCTTCAAGATTAGAAATGGTAAAAAATGGTATCAAAAGAGGTGTTTTTCTTCCAAAAAAAGGACAATCCACAAAAGACTTCATTTTAGAGAGAAAGAAAGCTTTTGATAAACTGATTGACGAGGAAAGAAGAGAAGTTGAATTCTCTAGCGGAAATTCTTCATTAGCAATTTCTAAAAGATTACCTGATGGAGGAACTCTTCAAATTGTAACTAATATCACTGAAGTTAAGAAAAAAGAAAAAGAATTTAAACAGTTAGTTGATGCAATAGATTTTTTACCAAATGATGTAATGCTTTGGGACAAAAATAATAACCTAATAATGGCAAATAAAAAAGCTGTAGAAAAATATGAAGATAGAAATTTCAAAATGGTTCCTGGAGCTTCAAGAATAAATTTGGTAGAAAATTTATTAAGTAAAGGGTTAGTCAAAACAGACGGTAAATTGTCACCAAAAGAATTCATTAAGGAAAGAATTAAAAAGTTTAATACTTTGAAGGGACAAGAGTTTTTTGAAGCTTTTTATGATGATGGTGGAGTTGATTATGTTTCAACTTCAAGACTTCCCGACGGTGGNACGTTACAAATTGTGACTGATATAACAAAATTAAAAGAAAATGAAAAATCTTTAAAACAACTTAGTGATGCAATTGAGCTAACTCCTAGTCAAATTTATTTGTGGGATAAAAAAGACGAACTTATAATGGCTAATAAAGCTTCCAGGAATTTTCAAAAAAAAATTGGGTTTAAACTTGAAAAAGGTATTACGAGAAAAAAAATGGTTTCTCATGCAATCAATAAGAAAAAAATAATACCACCTAAAGGAATTAATCATCAAACCTGGTTAAAAAATAGACTTAAAGAGTATTCAAAAACAGCGAAAGAAACAAAATTTGAAACTAATTTTGAAAATGATAAAACTTTGCTCGGAATAACTAATAGATTAGATGATGGAGGATTTCTTCAAGTTTGGACTGATATTTCTGATATAAAGAAAAAAGAAAGAGATATGAGCCAACTTATTAATGCGATCGATCAGATACCAAATGTTTTCATGTTGTGGAATCAAAACCATAAGCTTATTCATGCAAACAACACTGCTATTAAAAATATTAAAAAATTACACAATTTTAATTTAAAAGATGGTGTATCAAGAAAACAGCTTGTTGAATCAATAATAAAAAGTGGTGACTTAATAGTACCAAAAGGTATGACAAAGGACGAATTCATATCTAAACGTGAAAAAGAAATTCAAAAATTACAAGGTGCATCACGATTTGAAACCAAATATACTAATGGAAAAACCTATTCTGGTTTTTTCACAAAATTATCTGACCAGACATATACTCAAGTTATGGATGACATAACAGATTTAAAAGAAAATGAAAATAAGTTAATAGAAAATGAAACACGTTTTCTATTAATGGCAGAAGCCATTAATGCGTATATTTTTGATTGGGACATATCAAATAAAACTGTTGTTTTAACACACCCTTCAAAACGAAATGTTCTACAAACAGTCTCTGAAGAAGAAGCATTTAATGCTGTTTTTAGAGAAGATAGACAGGCATATAAAAAGGCAACTATAGAGCATTTCAAAAATAAAACTCATCTTTTTGACCATGAGCATAGACAAATGTTTGATAAAAAAACAAAAAAGGTCGAATGGTTTAGAACGCGTGGTAGAGCTATTTGGGATGAAAAAGGAAATGCCATCCGATTTAACGGCTTAGTAGAAAATATAAATTCAAGAAAATTAATGGAACAAAAATTACAAGAAGTTGAACAAAGAATGCAAGATGCGATAAATAGCATGCCACATGGAATTACATGGTGGGATAGAAATGATAAATTAGTAATGGCTAATACTTTTGCCAAAAATATTTGGAAAAGAGGAGGAGTTCCTCACGAAAAAATTATTCATTATCCAGATTATGTTAAACTACAGAAAAAAAATAAATTTTTAAAGTTTAATGATTTAAAATCAGAAAAAGATTTTTACGAAAATGTTTTAGATAATAGGAAAAAAATAACAGGAGAAAATACGTATATCTCACCAACTTTCTTTGATGACTCAAAATGGCAAGCCACTTCAACACGATTAAAAGATGGCGGATTATTCTCTATATTTTCAAACATAACAGAATTAGTTAATAGAGAACAAGAATTAAACTTAACCATTAAACAATTGGATGTTGAAAAAGAAAAAGCAAATGAAGCTAATAAAACAAAAAGTCAATTTTTAGCGAACATGTCACATGAATTAAGAACTCCCTTAAATGCAATTATTGGATTAACAGAGATGCTTAAAGAAGATGCGTTAGACGATGAACTTGATGACTTCATTGAACCATTGGATAGAGTTTTTAATGCAGGAAAACATCTACTTACCTTGATAAATGATGTTCTTGATTTATCAAAAATTGAAGCTGGTCGAATTGAATTATTTAATGAAACTTTTGAACTAAGGCTTATTATTGAAGAGATAGTTAAGACATCTCAACCATTAGCAGATAAAAATAATAATAAGTTAAACGTCAATTTCCAAAAAGAATTAGATATGGTTACAGCAGACCAAACTAGGATAAAACAGGTAATACTTAATTTAATTTCAAATGCTTGTAAGTTTACAGATAAAGGAGAAATTACACTAAAAGTTGAAAAAAAGAAAAATAAATCGGGTGATTTAATTTCTATCTCAGTATCTGATACAGGAATTGGAATGACAAAAGAACAAATGAATAGATTATTTAATTCTTTTGTACAAGCCGACAGCTCTACTACTAGAAAATATGGAGGAACAGGTTTAGGTTTAACTATTTCTAAGCAATTAGCTATAATGATGGGTGGTGATGTAACTGTCAAAAGTGAAATGAATAAAGGAACAACATTCACTGCAACTTTCCTGGCTGACTATTTAGGAGCTTCTGAAGATGTTAAAGATAAAAAACTAACACAAAGTTCATTAATTGAAAATGTAGTTTCAATTGAAAGCCAAAATGCAAAAACTATTTTGATTATTGATGACGATCCAACTGTTAGTGAATTAATAAAACGTCAATTAACAAAAGATGCATATAATGTAGTTATTGCAAATAATGGTAAAGAAGGAATTGAATTAGCAAGAAAATTAAAACCTAATTTAATAACTTTAGATATTTTAATGCCTGAAATGGATGGCTGGTCTGTACTTAGAACATTAAAAGCAGATCCAGAAGTATCAAAAATACCTGTAGTAATGGCTTCAATTTTAGATGAAAAAAACAAGGGTTTTTCTCTTGGTGCCGCAGATTTTGTTTCCAAACCAATAGAAAAAGATCGTTTAATTAGTTCTATCCAAGCATTGATTGGAAAAAGCGAAAATCTTAAAATTTGTATTATTGAAGATGACGAAAATCTTAGATTCACTGTAAAAGAGATTCTTGAAAAACAAGGTAATATAGTTACTGAAGCTTCTAATGGTAAAGAAGCATTGATGAAATTAAATAAAGAAAAAAAATTACCAGACATTATTCTTCTAGATTTAATGATGCCAGTGATGAATGGTTTTGAATTTCTAAGTGAAATAAAAGATACAAAGATTAAATCTGTGCCAATTTTAGTTTTAACCGGAGCTGATTTAGACGAAAATGATAAAAGCTTTTTGAAAAATGAAACTGAAAAAGTAATTCACAAAACAGATGATAATGTTTTGAGTATTGCAGAAGAAATTAAAAAAGTTTTTAAAAGGACAGGTTAATATGACCAAAATTCTGTATATAGAAGATAATGAAGATAATGTTTATATGCTATCCAGAAGATTAAAAAGAAAAGGCTTTGAAATTGTTATAGCAACTGATGGAGAGATGGGAGTTGAGATGGCTTCCTCAGAAAAACCAGATTTGATTTTGATGGATTTAAGTTTACCAAAAATGGATGGATGGACTGCAACTAAAACAATTAAAAGTAAAAATGAATTAAATAAAATTCCAATAATAGCTTTATCTGCAC
Source organism: SAR116 cluster bacterium (assembly GCA_002691795.1). GTDB lineage: Bacteria > Pseudomonadota > Alphaproteobacteria > Puniceispirillales > Marisalimonadaceae > TMED54. The sequence continues at coordinate 12,455 of NZIY01000014.1, read as the reverse complement.
ATGCAATGGAAGAACATAAAAAAAGAGCTATTGATGCTGGTTGTAATGATTATGATACTAAACCAGTCGATATTGAAAGATTGTTAGAAAAGATAAATAAACAAATAGGTTTATAATTATGAATAAAAAAGAAGCTAAAATTCTAATAGTCGATGATATCGAAGACAATAGATATACACTTGAAAGAAGTTTGAAAAAAGATGGTTATGAAAATATTTCTTTAGCAGAATGTGGCAAGGAAGCTTTGGATTTTGTCAATGAATCTAAATTTGATTTAATATTACTAGATTTAATGATGCCAGACATAAGTGGTCTTGATGTATTAAAACAATTAAAGGGAAATCCTGCACAAAGAAATATTCCTATAATAATGGTAACTGCCTCAGATGAAGTAGATACAGCAGCTGAGTGTATTAAAAATGGTGCAGATGATTTTGTTACAAAGCCATTCAATAGAACATTATTAAGAGCACGAGTTGATGCATCATTAGATAAAAAAGGAATGAGAGATAGAGAAGAAATATATCTATACAAAGTTGAAACTGATAAAAAAAAATCTCAACAAATTCTTAAAACTGTAATGCCAAACTCTGTTGTAAGTGAATTACAAACAACTGGCATTGTTCGACCAAGACGACATGATGAAGTTTCAATATTGATATGTGATTTAGTTGGCTTTACTTCATTTTGTGATAAAAACCAACCAGAGTTAGTAATCGAGACCTTACAAAATATTATTAAATTATTTGAAAATGCTTTTTTAGAATTTAATTTAGAAAAAATTAAAACTGTTGGTGACGCTATTGTCGCTGTAAGTGGGTTATCATCATTTGATACCCAATCTGTAAAAAATTGCGTAAATTGCGCGTATAAATTAAAAGAAATAGCGTCAAATTTAGAAATGCCGTGGGATTTACATATTGGTATACATTATGGATCATTGGTAGCAGGAACTGTTGGTGACAAAACAGTACAATATGATATTTTAGGTCAAAATGTTAATATAGCATTTAATATTTGTGATATCTCGGAACCAAACCAAATTTTAGTTTCTAATGATGCATATATGACTGTAAGAAATGAAGTCAATGTAAAATCTGTGGGAATGAAAAGATTAAAAAGTGGTCAAGAAACAGAAATTTTGGAATGTATATAATTTTAAAATTATTTAATTATATTGTTTCCTCTAATCCCCATATGTTTGTAACTTGGCTAGATAGTACGCCTCCGTTGCCATGAGCTAATGAAAGCTTAGAATCTTTAAGCCACCCACCCTCTTTTCTTTTTCCAACATCATCACCAGCCGAATTTCTTAATTGTCTTAGAGCTTCAAGAGTAACAAATAAGCCATACATACCCGGATGAACACAAGATAACCCTCCTCCACTAGTATTTACAGGAAAATTTCCTGAAGGACCTATATTTTTAATTAAATCTTTACCTTCACCTTTTTTACAAAAACCTAAATCTTCAAGGAATAAAATAGGATTAATTGTAAATGCATCATAAAGTTGAATAGTGTCCATTTCAGAAGGTTTATAACCAGACATTTCAAAAGCTCTTTGACCACTTTCATAGGCAGAAGTTCTTGTTAGATCAGGCATCTCTGAAATCATTCTGTGATGATGTTCCATTGCTGCACCTAATAAATAAATTGGTGTACTTTTACAATCTTTAGCTTTATCTGATCTTGTCATTACAATTGCTGCCGCTCCATCTGTTACAAGACAACAATCTAATTTACCTAAAGGATCTACTATTGGACGAGCACTCATTACATCATTAATCGTTAAAGGGCCTCTATCATGCATATATGCTCTTGGATTTAACAAAGCCCAATCACGTGCNGATACAGCTACTTGTGCTAAATCTTGTTTTTTTGCTCCATACTCATGCAAATATCGTTGCGCAGCAAGAGCATAAGCACTAACTGGCATTCTTGGATTATAATCAGATTCATAAGGCATTGGTTCTGAAATTGTTTTAAAACCACCTGCACTTCTTTGATTAGAACCATATGCTATAACTGCAGTATTTATCAATCCTGTTTCTAATGCTATAGCAGCAGTAATCACATGGGCTAAAAAACTTGATCCACCAATATTAGATCCATCTGCAAATTTAGGTCTTATGCCTAAATATTCAGACAATGACATTGCTGCCATGGAATGAAAAGCTGTAGCTGCAAATAATCCATCAACTTGGGATAAATTTATACCTGCATCATCAAGAGCATCGTGAACNGCAGTTGCCATCAACTCCATCGCTGTCCAACCGGGAGTCACCCCACATCCAGCCTCTGCTAATCCAACAACTGCAGTTTTACCTCTTATATTATTTATTTCATTCATACTTAACTCTTTACTACATCAAAAACCACACGGGGTTTTTCGCCTGAATCATCAATTCTTGCATTAACTTTTGTACCAATTTCAACTTTATCTGGCTCAACACCAACAACACTTGACATCATACAAGGTCCTTCTTCAAGTTTTATAATTGACAAATTAAAATCACCACCTTTTTCAGGTAATCTTCTATTACAACTTGAACTATGGACAATGCCCTTTCCAGAAATTTCTACCCATTCTAATTCTCTCTCCCCGGTTCCAGGGAATGCAACCCGTGGATGAAAGAAAAATTCTCCAGTTTTTTTATTTTTCTGAATTTTAATTTTGCCATTTGATAAAAAATCATAGAATTGCTTTTCTGGGCCTACTTGATTAGTTAAAATTTCGGACATAAATTTCTCCAAATTAATAATTTATAATTAATGCATCTAATCCAATCACATTTTTTTCATTAACAATTACTGGATTCATTTCAATTTCTTTTATGTGGTCTTTATGAGCATAAATGAAGTTTGATAATTTTACAATTGTATCAACTAAAAGATCATAATTAATTTTGATGCCTCTTTCACCCTTAAATATTTTAGATGATTTTAATCTCTTTATCATTTCGCTTACCATTTTTTTATTTGCTGGCGCCTCTACAAAAGCCACGTCTTTAATAGCTTCTGCATATATTCCACCTAAGCCAAACATAATAAAAGGACCAAAAACAGGATCAATTTTTGCACCTAAAATAACTTCAATACCTTTTTCAATCATTGGTGCTATCATTATTCCATCAATGTTAGTGTTTGGTTTGTTAACCAATATATTTTCCATAATTTCGTCAAATGATTTTATAGCCTCGTCTAAGGTTTTTATATTAAGTTTAACTCCACCAACTTCGGTTTTATGTTCAATTTCGTTAGAAACAACTTTCATCACAAATTTTTTACTTTTTTCATTTTTAAAAATAACTTCTAATTCAGATTTATTTTTAATTAAATGACATTTATTCATATTTATTCCAAGTTCTGATAATAAATTTGTTGCTTCAACTTCATTTAATTTTCTTTTAGGTATATTAAGTTTTTTTATTTCTAAACTCTCAACTTTTTCTACATTTTTATTAAATTCACTCCCAAAATGCATTAATGCTGCCATTGATACAACAGCTCTTGTAGGATCTTCAATACATAGAAAACCTTCATTTTCATATTTTTTATAAATATCATTTGGGGCAACCATGCAATTTATAAAAATTTTTTCTGAATAGTCTTTCATAGCAGTTTTTAAAGCATCAAGAAGCGGCTGAGTAAATTTTGAAGAGCCTGGGACAGATGTCCAAAAACCTATTATTCCATCATATCCACCTTTAGATAACATCACATCAGTGAATGTTGGTACTAAAGATAAGTCATTAAAAAATTGAGCGGTAACATCTACTGGGTTCATAGGTGATGCAAAAGGTACAATTTTTTTTAAATTTTCTTGAGCATCTTTAGGCATAGGTTTTACCTTTAAGCCTTCATCGTTAGCAGCATCGGCCATTAATACACCTCCACCCCCAGATATAGTAACTATACCTAAATTTTTTCCACTTGGATAAATTCGTGGTTTTGTTGCATAAGCAACATCTAACATTTCTTCCGTACTTTTTACTCTGTAAGCTCCATGAGCTCTAATTACTTCACTATAAATTGCATCTTCTCCTGCTAGTGAAGCCGTGTGCGAATTTGCGGCAGCTGCACCAACTTCTGATCTACCTACTTTCATTAAAATTACAGGTTTTTTTTCTTGCCTGGCAGTATCTAATGCCTTCACAAACTTTTTTCCATCTTTGACACTTTCGACATATGCCATAATAGTGTGAACTTTTTCATCTTCAGCCAAAAATTGTATGGCTTCAGANACAGATAAGTCTGCTTCNTTCCCAGTNGTTATCCAGTAATTNATNCCNAANCCTCTTTGATGAGAAACCATATAAATGTGACTNCCATAAGCACCAGATTGACTTGCAATAGCTATACCACCAGGAATTGGTGCTGCTCTATCAATAGCCGATGTAAATGTTGGGTAAAAATTACTCTCTGCATTGAATAATCCTAAGCAATTAGGACCAATAATTCTAAGTGAAGAGGTTTTACTAATGTTTTCTATTTCGTCTTGGTATTCTTTTCCTTTACCTCCCATCTCTGCAAATCCAGAAGAAAAAATTAAAGCTGTTTTTGCTTTCTTTTTAACTGCTTCATTTAAAACACTTGTTACATGAAGAGATGGTACCGCAATTAACACAAAATCTAAATCATCTTCAATTTCAGTTAAACTTTTATATGATTTTAATCCCTGTATAGTTTCATGCTTTGGGTTTACTGGAAAAATTTTTCCTGAATAATTATTGTCCAACATATAAGAAAGAGGTTTTCCACCAATTCGACCTTTATTATCTGAGGCCCCTACAATAGCAATAGATTTTGGTGACATTATATCCTTTAATGCTGACATTTTTAAAAACCTTTTTATAGTGTAAATACAATTTACATGTTAAATAAGTTATGTAAATTGATCTATAAAAAATAAAAAAATATGCCATTTATTGTCTATTTAACTTGTTTTTCTCAAGTCCTCTCAATGGCTGGGTTTGCAGCTTGGCCAATTTATCTTATTGATTTACAAAAATTATGGTCTCTCTCCAATCTTGAAGCAGGATGGATAAGTGGCTCATTTTTTTTTGGATACATCATTGCCACNCCGTTTTTAGTTGGATTGACAGATAGTTATGATTCAAAAAAAGTTTATTTTATATCATCATTAATTGGTTCAATTGGCCTTATTTTATTTGCTTTATTTGCAAATGGATTTTATACAGCTTTACTAATGTGGAGCATAGTAGGAGCCGGTTTTGCTGGCACATATATGCCAGGACTTCAAATATTAAATGAAAGATTAGATTCTAAAGGCAAAGAAAAATATGTCTCAGTATATACAGCTTTTTTTGGACTAGGTACTGCAACTTCATTTTTTATTCTTGGCATTTTGAAAGAGTATAATTTAGATTGGAGCTATAGTTTTATTGTTGTAGGATTTTTTCAAATATTTAGTGGTATTCCAATTATTTTATTTTCTGGCCAGAGAATTGAAACTAAACCATATGTTAAGTTTAGTGGAATTCTTAAAATATTAAAATCAATCTATAATGTTTTTAAAAATAAGAAAGCAATGCCATATATAATTGGTTATGGTGGACACACATATGAACTTTTTGGTTACAGAGCATGGACTTTTGCATGTGTTGTTTTTTTAAGTTCTAACTACAATGTTAACCTAAGTAATATTTTTATTGCAAATTTTTTAGCTGTGATTGGATTAACTGGAATTTTTTCATCCATAATTGGTGCTCAATACTGTATAGGAAAAAATAGACCTTTAATCATAAGCTATATGGGACTTATTTGTTTTTTTGGCTCTATAGTTACAGCATTTTCATTTTGGATTAATTTGTATTTAGCACTACTTTTTATATTTATTTATAATATATTAATTATAATGGATTCTGGTTCTTTAACAACTGGGACTGTTCTGAATGGTTCATCTGAAGACAGAGGTTCAAGATTAGCTCTACACTCCATAATAGGTTTCTTAGGTGGGGCTTTAGGGGGACCTGTTGTAGGATTAGCTTTGGATAGCTTTGGTGGCGAAAATAGTAAATTATCTTGGAGTGTTGGTTTCGTTGCGTTAGGCTTAGGATCATTATTATCATCTTATGTTTTGAAAAAAAATTCAAAACATAATTTAAAGTAATATAGGAGTTTGCATGAATAAAAAAATAATTTTAAAACAAAGACCAGTTGGAGAGCCAAAGCTAGAAGATTTTGAATTATTAGAAGAACAGATTAGAGATCCTAAAAATGATGAAATTTTATTAAAAACAATTTATATGTCTTTAGACCCTTATATGAGAGGCAGAATGAATGATGCTAAAAGTTACGCTAAGGCCGTAGAAATTGGAGAGGTAATGGAAGCTGGTGCAGTAAGTCAAGTTATAAAATCAAAATCAAAAAAATTTAAAGAGGGTGATTTTGTTGAAGGAAGAACTGGTTGGCAAGATAATCCTACAGTTCATGAAAATGATCTAAGGTTGATAGATTCTACTATGGCTCCACTATCAACAGCTATTGGTGTTTTAGGGATGCCTGGGACAACTGCTTATGTAGGCATGAAAAATTTTGCCAAGCCACAGAGTGGTGAAACTCTAGTTGTATCAGCAGCCTCTGGAGCTGTAGGTGGTACAGTTGGTCAAATTGGTAAAATTCATGGTTGTAAAGTAGTTGGAATAGCTGGTTCAGAAGACAAATGCCAATTTACTAAAAGTGAGTATGGTTTTGATGAATGCTTAAATTATAAAGATACAAATTTTAAAGAAAATCTTAAAGCTGCATGTCCAAATGGAGTAGATATTTACTGGGAAAATGTTGGCGGTATATCCTTTGATGCAGTAATGCCTTTATTTAATGATTATGCAAGAATACCAGTCTGTGGTTTAATATCTTACTATAACTTAAATTCCTTAAAAATTGATGGACCTGATCGTGTTCCTTTATTGTTTAGACAAATGCTTACTAAACGTTTGATGTATAAAGGTTTCATTGTATTTAATCATTATGATCAAAGACAAGAATCTATAGAACAGTTATCCACTTGGATTAAAGAAGGTAAATTAAAATACAAAGAAGATTTCATAGAAGGTTTAGAAAATGCATCTAAGGCATTTATTGGTCTATTAAATGGAAAAAACTTTGGAAAATTAGTAGTTAAAATTAATGATGATCCAACTAATTAATTTAAATCTTTAAATTTTTTTCCTTCACTTACAAGTTGCTCAATTAACTTTGGGCAACTCCAAAAACTAGAGTTTTCTTTTTCATAATTTTTTATATTATTCAATATTTTATCTANTCCTAATTTATCTGCATAATTCATGGGTCCACCTCTCCATCTAGGAAAACCATATCCATTATTATAAACAACATCTATATCTGAAGGTTTAATAGCAATCTTTTCTTCTAAGATCTTTACTCCTTCTAATACAAGTGCTGTGATATATCGATCAAGAATTTCTTGGTCTGAAAATTCCTTTTGGTTAATTCCAACTCGTTCTCTTTCCAATTTACAGATTTGTTCGATTTCAGGATTAGGAGTTAATGGCTTTACGTCTTTTCCATATAAATAATAACCTTTTCCGACTTTTTGGCCAAACCAACCTCTTTCACAAACTCTATCAGGTATTTCTACATATCTATCATTTTTACTTCTAAAAGGTGCCTTTCTTTTTCTAGTTGCCCAACCAATGTCTCCACCAGCCAAATCAATTACTTGGAATGGCCCCATTGCACACCCAAACTCTCGAATTACCCTATCAATATCATAAATACTAGCACCATCCTCTACCATATGATAAGTGGCAACAAGATACTTAGATAAAATTCTATTTCCAATAAAACCATCACAAACACCTGATCTTACAGGTATTTTCTTCATTTTCTTTCCTATGGAGAATGCAGTAGCAACAGATTGAGCGGAAGTTTTTTCTCCAACAATTATTTCTAATAATTTCATAATATTTGCAGGAGAGAAAAAATGCATACCAAGCATTCTTTCAGGATTAGAAATTACTTTTGCAATTTCATTAATGTCAAGATAACTTGTNTTAGATGCTAAGATTGTTTCAGAAGGACAAATTTTATTTAATTTAGTAAAAATATCTTTTTTTACATCCATTTCTTCAAAAACAGCTTCTATAATCAACTCCCTATCAGCTATCTTTTCTAATTCTGTAACACCCTTAAAATTATCTAACAATTTATTTTTTTGTTCTAAAGAAATTCTTCCTAAATCAACATTTCTCTGATATGTGCTTTCAATTTTTTTAAAAGAGTTTTCAATGAAATCTTCATCCCTTTCTACCATAACCACAGATAAACCAGCATTTAAAGCCGCCATTGAAATTCCAGTTCCCATTGTACCGCCACCAATAACACCAACTTTTTTTATGTCTTTTGGTTTAGTTGTCTTGAGTTCAGGGATTTTATTAACAGCTCTTTCTGAAAAAAAAGTATGTATTAAACCTTCTCTTTGTGGACTATTTAAACAGTCTTCAAATAACTTTCTTTCATTATTGATAGCTTCATAAAATTCTAGTTTTAAACCTTGTTCAACGCTTTCAATAATTGCGTTTGGAGAAAATAAATTTTTATGTTTTGACTTATATTTATTCCTAATTTCATTAATAATTTCAGAATAATCTTCTTCTAATTTTATTTTGGAAAGATTTTGTGAAGTTCTTTTAATTATACTATTTTTTCTAATTAGTTCTTTTGCAAAATTAATTCCATTAGATATTGTATCACTATCTTCAAATATTTTATCAATAATACCATGTTCAATTGCTTCCTGTGATGGAATATGTTTACCAGTTAACATCATCTCTAAACCCATTTGAATACCAGCTAAACGAGGCAATCTTTGTGTTCCTCCTGCTCCAGGCAATATTCCTAGTAAAACCTCAGGAAGACCCACTCTTGTATTTGGTGTTGAAATTCTAAAATGACAGGCCATGGCAACCTCAAGCCCACCTCCTAATGGAGTTCCATGTAATGAAGCAATGACATATTTATTAAGTTTTTCTATTTTATTACAAATTTCAGATAAAGTAGGACCTCCTAAATTTTTACCAAATTCTTTAATATCAGCACCAGCTAAAAAAGTTCTATCTGGAGCACATATAATTACTGCTTTTACTTCTTCTATTTTTTCTAACTCATTAACTGCATTTAAAAGACCGTTTCTAACTTCTAAACTAATTGCATTTACTGGAGGATTTGAAATTTTAATAATTGAAATTTCACCATCATAACTTATTGAAACAGGATTCATTTAAATTCCTTTATTTACTTAATTTATTTTTCGCGTCTTTATATTCAGATTTTAATCTATCAATTAACACCTTTGCTGGAGCTACATTTTTAATTGAAGATATACCTTGCCCTGAACTCCAAATATCTTTCCAAGTTTTGGGTTTAGAGGCACCGCTACTAAAATTCATATTTGATACATCACTTGTTTCTAAATTAGCAGGGTCTAATCCTTGTGCAGTTATTGAGGGTTTTAAATAATTTCCATGAACACCAGTAAAAAGATTTGTATAAATAATATCTTCAGATGATGAGTTTGCTATCATTTCTTTATATTTTATATCAGCATTTGCTTCTTCTGTGGCTATAAAAGCTGAACCTATATAGGCCAAGTCTGCACCCATCGCTTGAGCAGCTAGAACTGCTCCACCATTTGAGATAGATCCTGATAACAACAAAGGACCTTCAAACCATTCTCTGATTTCTTGAATAAGTGCAAAAGGTGATAAAGTTCCAGCATGACCACCAGCACCAGCAGCAACAGCCACTAATCCATCTGCTCCTTTATCAATAGCTTTTTTTGCAAAAAAATTATTAATTACATCATGAAGCACAATACCATTAACTTGATGAGCCACTTCATTCACTTCTGGTCGCGCACCTAAAGACGTTATCCAAATAGGAACATTCCATTTAGCACAAATATCAATATCTTTTTCTAGTCTTACATTTGATCTATGAACAATATGGTTTACAGCAAATGGAGCGGCAGGGTTGTCTGGGTTTTTTTGATTATACTCATCTAACCCTTCTGTAATTTTTTTTAACCAAATTTCAAGCATATTTGGTTCGCCCTCCTCTTCTCTGGCATTTAAAGCAGGAAAAGAACCAACAACACCATTTAAACACTGAGCTAAAACTAAATCAGGATTAGAAATAATAAATAAAGGTGAACCTACTATAGGTATCTTTAGTTGATTTAAGGGTTCAAGTAGAGACATCACACTCAAAATATTATCAACATTTAATCTAATGTCACTATAAAAAGTCTAAAGTTTTAAACTTGAAAAATTAAATATTAGTTTGCATAATATNANNTANATNGAGGATTATTATGNAACTNTCAAAAGAACAANTAAAGCAATTTCATGAAGAAGGATATNTTTTTTTACCTGAAGTTTTTACACCTGAAGAAGCAAAGCTTTTAAAACNAGAATCAGAAAATGTTTATTCTATGAATAGAAAAGAAGTTTGGAGAGAGAAAACTGGTGTNGCTCGAACTGCTTTTGCAGCTCATACTTATAATGAAGGNTTTAAAAGACTNGGNGCNCATCCAAGATTAGTTAATCCAGTNAANCAGATTTTAGAAGGTGATGTATACATGCATCAATTTAAAGTCAATGCTAAAGCAGCATTTGATGGTGATGTCTGGCAATGGCATCAAGATTTTGGAACTTGGCATAGAGATGACCAAATGCCAGAGCCAAGAGCCATGAATATTTCTGTATTCGTAGATGACGTCACTGCAGCAAATGGTCCTCTTTTATTTATACCAAAAAGTCATAAATTTGGAGTTGTTGAAGCTGGGCATGATTTAGAGACAACTAGCTACCCTCTGTGGACACTAGACCGGGAGAAAGTAAAAGAACTTGCTGAAAATGGAGGATGTGTTGCACCGACAGGACCTGCTGGAAGTATGCTGCTATTCTCATCCTTGCTTGTTCATGCTAGTCCTCCAAATATATCTCCTTTTGGAAGGACAATAGTTTATTTATCCCTTTGTCATGTTGAAAATCATATTAGAGCATTTAAAAGAGATGAATGGATAGCGCATAGAAATTTTGACCCAATTGTTCCAATGGATGATAATTGTTTGACTGAGCTTGCTATTAAAAATCAAACCGCAGCTGAATAACCAATAATTAGTGTTAGCAAAATCAAAAAATATAACTAATTTTAGGGATTGCTCCATTGGTTCAATGAAAAAAAAACAACTTTTTCGCTCTGCTAAATTGAGTAATTTAAAAGATGAAGATTTAAATATTTTAGAAAAAAATAATATATTTAAAATTATTGATTTAAGAGATCCAGTTGAAATTGAAAAATCACCAGACAACTTATCAAGTCATCTATTAAAAAAATATATTAATTTACCTATATCAGCCAATACTCTCTCTAGAATGGCTGATGCATATCACAATTCTAATTATCAAGAAAACGAAACAATTTATGAAGATGTCATGAAAATAAGTTATCAATTTTATCTTGAAAATCATTTAGAAGTATGGAAAAGATTCTTTACCCTTTTAATAGAAGCAAATGGAAAACCGATTATTTATCATTGCTCTGCTGGCAAGGACAGAACAGGAATAGCCAGTTATTTAATACAGAGTTTATGTTCTCAAAAAGAGGAATTAATTTTTGATAATTATTTGTTATCTAATAAATTATTAAATCATAAAGACGCTATAGCTGAACAAAAATATACCTTAAAGAGAAATAAAAAAATGACGAATTTAATGTTAAAGGTAATAGGACAAGTCAAATTAGATTATTTAAAGAATTCAATTAGTTTTGTTAAAAAAGAATATGGGTCTGTTGAAAATTATTTCCTAAACAAACTTAATTTTAGTAAAAAAGATTTAAAACAAATTAAGCTTATATATAGTTAAAAAATGTTCCTTGAAAAAAAAATTGATGAATTAATTGATAATAAAAAAAACGTCAATGTAACATTAATTGGTGCAGGAAAATTTGGTTCAATGTTTTTGAGCCAATCTCCTTATACCAAAGGTTTAAATGTTTTTACAATATGTGATTTAAATATTGATAAGGCTAAAAATGCTTGTCGTGAGGTTGGTTGGAAGGAAGATCAAATAAATAATGTTATATTTACTGAAGATTTTGAAAAAGCAATTAACAATGATGAAGTAGATGTTGTTGTTGAGGCAACTGGCCACCCTTCATCAGGGATTAAACATGCTAGAGAATGTTTTAAATATGGCAAGCATGTAATAATGGTGAATGTTGAAGCTGACGTATTGGCTGGACCAGGTTTATCTGAAGAAGCTAATTCTGCAGAAGTAGTATTTTCAATGGCATATGGAGACCAACCATCATTAACTTTAGAAATTATAGAATGGGCAAGAGCTTCTGGTTTCAAAGTAACCGCAGCTGGAAAAGGTACAAAATATATGCCTGAATATCATTA
>NZIY01000013.1 GCA_002691795.1 SAR116 cluster bacterium | reverse complement strand
GCCAAATGAGTCATTAGCAGAGTCATCTTGACCTAAAGTTACTGAACCAAATCCGCCTGAAATTGTTAAGGAGGACTCATCCAAGCTTGTAGCACCAGCTTGGTCAGCATCTACATCATAACGACCTGATAGAGTTAAACCACTATCAGTTTTGTTAGAAAAGCTAATAGTAAGTTCGTTATCTGATCCAAATGAATCACCATCAGTTGTAGCAACACTTGATGAAACTGATTTATAAGCCCACTCAAATGCACCTGTTACAGATACATCAGCCATTGCATAGGACGATATACTTGCAGCAGTTACGAGAGCAGTAGAAGTTAAAAGTAATTTACGCATTACGTAATCCTCTCTTTTAGTTGTTAAGCTGAAAAAAGCTTATGTTAATTTAACTTTCACCTTGAAAATTAATAATATATATATACAAGTTTATCTTGAAGAATACTATAGATTAAATTGCAAAAATATCACATTTTAATTTTAATGTGATAAATTTGCAACATACGATATAATTTACTATTATGAGTGAAATTTTAAATAAAAAAAATGAGTTGATAGGATCAATCAAAAATTTCCATGTTAGCTCTTCATATTCGTCTAACCCTTTACCAAAATTAATCGCTGTATCTAAACAACAACCTGATTACAAAATAATTCAAGCTTTAGAAGCTGGGCAGAGAGTTTTTGGAGAGAATAAATTACAAGATGCTATCAAAAGATGGTCAAATTATTTAAATAGCTACAATGATTTAGAATTACATTATATTGGACATTTGCAATCAAATAAGGTCAAGAAAGCTTTAAACTTTTTTGATGTAATTCATACAATTGACAGAGAAAATCTTGCAATTGAGATTTCTAAATATTTGACATCACAAATTAAAACTAAATTCTTTATGATACAAATTAATACTGGAAACGAAGAAAGCAAGTCAGGTATTAATTTAAAATACTTTGATGATTTTTTTTATTTTACTAAAAATTTAAAAATTCCAGTAAAAGGTCTAATGTGTATACCTCCAATCAATGAAAGCCCAAGCATTCATTTTTCCCTTTTGAAAGAAATTGCAAGTAAATATAAAATCAAATATTTATCAATGGGTATGTCTATGGATTTTGAAGAGGCTATTAAATTCGGTTCAACTCATGTGAGAATAGGAAGTTCTTTTTTTGGTAAAAGAATTTAATTTATTAAATGACCAGCTTTATTTTTTTTTGTTAAAAAGTAATTTTTGTTAATTTCATTAGGTTCAATTTTTAAATTTATTACTTTCAAAATTTCTAGCCCTTTTTTCTTTAACTCATCAATTTTATTTGGATTATTTGTAATTAAATTTATTTTATAGAAATCTAGTTTTTTTAATATAGAAATAGCAACATCATATGATCTTTCATCGTCTTGAAAACCTAAAGTCAGATTAGCATCAACTGTATCTAAACCCTCTTCTTGAAGTTGATATGCTCTTATTTTATTAGTAAGGCCTATGTTTCTTCCCTCTTGAGGAAGATAAATTAAAATTCCCTCATTATTAGAAGCCATTATATCCAGAGATCTCTCAAGTTGTTCGCCACAATCACACTTAAGACTATGAAAGATATCTCCTGTCACACATTGACTATGAATGCGAACAGTAGGTATAAAATTTTTTAAATTTTTATTATTAACTTTACCAATTAATATACAAAAATATTCTGCAGCTTCATTGTTATATTGAAAACTAATTATTTCAGCATTTTTTGTTTTTTTTATAGGAAGTTTGGCTCGAGCTATAATTTCAATTTTTGAAGTATTATTTACAGAATTTTCTTCAAGTTCTGATATATTTAAATGTAGAATATTTCTTTTTGATGCAAATTCTTGAATTGACAGATTTGACGGGATATTGATTAAAGAATAAATGGCACTTGGTAACAATTTACCTCTTTTTAAAATTTTTAAACTTATATCTATTAGTTTTTTGTTTTCTTCTATAACTCCATACAAGTTAAAATTGTGATTTATGGTTTTTCCAAATGCTAAATTCAATATTTGTTCTTCAGTCCAATTTGTATCTAAAGTTAAAGAACAACAATATTTTGATTTAATATTTAGTTTTTTACATCTCTCGGGGGAGAGTATAATATTTGGATAACTATTTGACAGATTTCTATGAAAACTTAGTGTTTTTTTGTCAATTGTTTCTGTAGAAGAAAGTAAAATATGTGATATATTATTTTCATCACTTAAAATTACTTGTTGACCTCTTTTTAGTTCAAATATAACTCTTTCTAATTGTTGACTAAGTTTCATAATAATATACTTTTTTTAACGTTATATATAAAGAATTTATAAATGCAAAAAAATTTTGTAATTATTGACAATGATATTTTATTGAAAAATTTAATTGAAGATCAAATATCTAGCTTTTTTAAGAAAAAGTTTAAAATTAATTTTCAAAAAATAAATAAGATAGAAAATATTGGCGATTTAGAAATAATTGATCTTATTTTAATAAATTTTATGATTTTAAGACAAAATAAAAATTTTTTAACAAATCTAGACACCTTCAAAAAAACAAAAATTATCATTATGTTTGATGATGGAGTTGATAGATTTGAATTTAAAAAATACAGCAAGCATAATTTTGTTGTTAAACCATTTAAACTAAAACAATTAATTAATATAATTACAGATTTTTATGCTAATTATGAAACTAATCAGAAAACTATAAAAATCACTTCTGACCTGGTCTTTAAGCCTGAAATTAAGCTTTTAATAAGTCAGAAAAATAAATTAACAATTAATCTTACAGAAAAAGAAAGCAAATTACTTAACTACATAATAGAAAATAAAGACAAAGTCTTAAAAAAACATGAAATTCTTGTAAATGTTTGGGGTATAAATCAAGAGGTTAATACTCACACTTTGGAAACACACATTTACAGTTTAAAAAAGAAGTTAGATTATTTCAAATATGATCACACATTTATATACTCTGATCATTTAGGAGGTTATTATTTTAAAAATCCTTAAAAAATTTATGGCTGGGGTGGTAGGATTCGAACCTACGGTACACGGGATCAAAACCCGATGCCTTACCACTTGGCTACACCCCATTTATATGAATGTTTAATATATAATTCTATTATATCCAAACTCTTTTTTATTTCCATGCCAAATAAAATAATTTTTCTTAGATGTTANATTTTTAAATTCTTTATCAGTTAAAAAATCTTTTGAGTTTTTGAATATGCCAAAGCAAGCAGAGCCTGTTCCNGACATNCCATATGCAATAATTTTTTCAAATGATTTTAGGGTATTACATATCTCTTTTATTTCAGGTTCTATTTTTTCAGCAGTANATTTTAATGAGTTGAANATAGTAAATTGATTAAAATATTGNGATGGNTTTTTTTCTATNTTTTTTAAATCAAATTTTTCAAANACACTCTTTGTTGATAATTTTTTATTTGGATAAATAATTAAAAATTTATAATTTTGTGGAATNNGAATTNTTTTAAATTTATTTCCNACACTATTTAGTTGTAAGCTAGAACTTGTTATACATGCTGGAACATCTGATCCTATTTGAAAACCTATTTTTTTCAAATCATTAATTGTAACTCTGTTTTTTGAAGATTTATTGTANAAATATCTNAAACCCAATAANAAAGCAGCACTGTCAGATGANCCTCCTCCCAATCCAGCACCTATGGGTATATTTTTAGTAAGAATTATTNTGAATTTATTATTTGTTCTAAANTTTGAATTAAANAGTTCTAATGTTTTAAATAGTAATGTGTCACGTTTTAATGCAAAGTAACTATTNGGATTAATTTCAATTTTATTATGTTCACTTTTTTTCATTAAAATTTCATCGCAAAGGTTCAAGAAACATATGTCACTTTTTAAAAAATGGTAATTATTATTCAACTTCTGAGTAACAAAAAGATTTAGATTTAGTTTTGCAGGTGCAATTAAGTTAATTGTNTTTTTCATTTTTNGTATTTTATCAATTTTAATCTAATTTTATCTTTAAGTGCATTACTACCGACACTGTTTAGAGCTCTACTCCATTCATTTAATGCTTCTTTTTTTCTTCCAGCTTTATAATAAATATCACCTAGATGATCAATTATTTCTGAATTGTTTGGTTCAAGTTGAATTGCAAGTTGTATTATGCGAATTGCTTTTTNAACATTGTTTAATTTAAATTCAATCCAAGCAAGAGTGTCTAAAAAAAAGCCATTATTCTTTTCGATATTAATAGCTTTTAATATTAAATCTTTTGCTTTTAACAAATTTTCATCTCTTATTGCCATAGAATAGCTGAGATAATTTAAGACATAAGCATCATTTGGATTTTTAGTAATAAGATTATTAAAAATTATTTTTGCATCTTCCCACTTATTTAATTTTTCTAAACAAGTTGCCTTAAGATAATAATANTGATCACTATTTTTATTNAATCTGATCAACCTATCAAAATAAACGTTAGCTTTTTTACACATTTTTTTCTCTTTAAAGTCATTTGCTATTAAAAGAATTACTTGTTTATTTTCTGGATATTTTTGAATTATTTTTTTCAAAAGTAAGTCTGACTTATTNTTATTTATTNTTTTAAAAGTCGTATATTTTTTTATTTGGGAAGACAAAAATACTAAAGATTGATCATTGATCTTATTTAATTTTTTTAGTGCAGAACTTATATTTTGNTCCTTAAAATATAATTCAGCTAAATAATAATTACTAATNCCAAGACTTGGATATAAATAATTAGAAATTTCATTAAGCAATTTAAGATAAGAATTTGGCACATTTTTTTTAGATGATAAATGTAGAGATAAATATGAAAATAAGTTAGCCAATATGAAGTTCTGATTTTGCTTTGTTGAATACATATTTGAATTTCTAAAATATGATTTTAAAAATTCTGCATCATAATNTGTTTTCAAACTAAATTGTTCTATTTCATAGTTAAATTNTTTTGATTTTACTCTTTTTAAATATCCAAAATATAAAAATTTTTCTATAATACTTAGATTGTTTACATTAATACTTTTTAAAATTTTATTTTCAATTCTTGTATTTTCAAAAATTAATAAATCAAATANATCTGATTTCTTAAAATTCATATTTAAGTTTTTAAGAGATTTTTCTTTAACAAAATTTAAATAGCTTAACTTTTNAAATATAATTTTGAATCCAGGCAACTCATTTTTAATTAAATCTAAATTTTTATTTACGNNGAAATTTGAATGTTTTATGTTTATTATAAAATCCGGCAATTGATATAAAGATAANTTTTTCAAATTACTTGGAGCAATTGTTTTAAATTCTTTTGCTTTTTTAAAATCACCAGTNATTAAATAATTATTAAAAGTTAACTCTGCTAAAGTTAAGTCTTTATCTAGGTTGTTAGTATTTGAAAGTATTTTTGATGCATAATCATTATCTCCAACACTTAAAGAATACTTTGTTGATAAAAACAAACCAAAATTGGATGAAGGNATAAAATTTAATTTNGTATTATTNTTTTTAACATTAGTTAAACATCCAGACAAAAATACGAAAACAAAAAACAAACAGAGTAACTTAAAAATTTTCATTGGAAACAAAATGTATTATATATATGATATCATAAAATTATCCTATCATAACTATTATGGAACATNAAAATGAAAAACAATTTTTGTCCTTAAAAAATTACTGTAACTTTTTAATTGATTTAGGNATTAATGTTTCACTACCANTAGAAAACCATACTGTTTCTCAATTTGAAAAAAATGAAAATAAATTTGATACAATTGNTGANATTGATAATTATNTAAAAAAGTGGCAAATAAAGAATGATANTTTTATAATAACAAGGAATAATAATGTNTCTTCTGAAATAATGTTAATAATGTCAAATGCACATAATTTAAAAAAGTTTGATCAACTAGCAATAAATCAGGAAATGGATCTTCTTAATAGAATGTTTGGNGCNATAGGCCAAAACTTAAATGANATACTTATCATTAACATTGACGAAAAAAAGATAAATGAAAACAATATTTATGAATCAAAAAAAATTATAAGNTCATATNTCTTAAAAGTTAAACCAAAATTTTTTATTGATATGTCTTCGGATTATTTTAAAAAAAAAATCGATCTTTTAAATNTATTTTCCAATTCTAATAATTTTTTTAGGATGCCCTCACCTTTTGAAATTTATAAAAATGAAAATTTAAAACGTCAGGCTTGGACAAAATTAAAATTACTTAAGGCAAGGCTTAATGATGTGTAGATTCAAATATTTGAAAGACAATTTTATNGTATTTTTATCAATTATATTTATTCATTGTTTTTGTTTTATACCAAATCCGTCAATTTCTGATGACAAATCAAATATCATTACTTTAAGTAATACTGATGAAAAATTTTATAAAGAAATTTTTAAACTACAGTCGTTATCAATTAAAAATAAAAATTCAAAAATATGGAAAAAAATAAAAAAACTTAAAAGTAAAATAAATAATAAAATTTTATTTGGTACTTTAGATGCNGAGAAATATTTGCATCCAACTGGATGGAGAAGCTCATTTTNAGATTTAAAAAACTGGCTAAATAGTTATNATGACCATCCTGATGCGTATAAACTATATCGACTTGCAGTACGAAGAAAACCAAGNAAAGCAAGACATCCTAAAAAACCAACAGGAGATTTTTTAAATGGTTATGGGAACATAGCCAAAGATTTAATTAAACCAACTTTTCCTCTTTCTTCAAATTCAAAATATAAAAGATCATCTTTTAAAATTTCAATTAAAGTAAGACGAGCTATAAGAAGAAAAAATTTGAATTATGTTGAAGGGNTATTATCTTCAATAAATACTAAGAAAAAACTAAGTCNAAAAGANTTAGCTCAATTAAGAGCAGAACTAGCTCATGCACATTTTGTTTTCAAAAATGATTTAAAAAGTTTAAGAAATGCTCGAACATCAATAAGTTTGTCTGGTCACAAAAATGCATTAGCTTTTTGGGCAGGTGGATTATCTTCATGGCGTTTAGGTAAGTATGAACTCTCAAAATGGTTNTTTAATAATTTATCTAATTTAGATGATGGCCCTGAAAGTATTTTATCAGGTGGGAGTTTTTGGTCAGCAAAATTAGCCTATCATTTAGGTGAGTCAAAAAAAATTAATAAATTTTTATTTAGAGCAATTAAATTTGATAGGACATTCTATTCTACATTGGCTAAAGCTTCATTAGGTTACCAAGATGATTATAATTTTGAACTTCAAAAAATTTCTAAGCAATTTATCGAAAAATTGAAATCATTTAAGAGCGGTAAAAGAATTTTAGCTTTAATTCAAGTTAAAGAACATTATAAGGCATCAAGAGAATTTAGAAAGATAATTTTTAAATTTAAGCCCTCAGAATATCCAGAAATTATAACTTTTGCGTCAAAAAATAATATGCCTGGTTTTGCATTTAGATTATCCGCAATACTAAGAAATGATCATAATGAAATTTTACTAGCAGGGTTGTATCCTATTCCAAATTGGGATTTATCTAAATTTGATATTAAAGATAAGTCATTAATTTTTTCAATATCTCGTCAGGAATCTGGTTTCAACCCANGAGCTAAAAGTTATGCTAANGCTCTGGGGTTAATGCAAGTCTTACCTTCAACAGCCGCTTTTATAATGAAAAATAGAGCGTATAGAAAAAAAGAACTTTTATACAANCAAGATAAAAATTTAAATGTTGCATCAAAATATATTAAATTTCTATTTAANTTAAATATAGTAAAAAAAGATGTTAGTAAAATGTTAGCTTCCTATAATGCAGGTCCTGGAAATTTTAGCAAATGGTCTAAAAACTTTAAACAAAAAGAACTAGATCCAATTTTTATGATAGAAACCTTACCAGCAAGACAAACCAGAAATTANATTAAATTAGTTTTGACAAATTTATGGATCTACAGNATAAGATTAAATCAGAGACCTGATTTATTATTTAAACTAGCTAGNGGAAAAAAGCCAATNTATAATTCTAAATATGATTGATAAAAATATAAATTTTCATGGTATTAATATAGCTGTTCTNACTATATCTGANAGTCGTANCTTTAAGGATGACAAGTCAGGAGATGTATTAAAAGAAAAAATTGAAGAAGAAGGCCACTTTTGTATATATAGAGAGATAATTAAGGATGAGTCTAATGAGCTTTTATCTGTTTTAAATAATTGGACTAATGATAATAGTCTGGATGTAATTATTACTACAGGTGGTACAGGTCTAACAGCACGAGATATAACAGTAGATACTGTAGAGACTTATTTCGACAAAAAAATAGATGGTTTTGGTGAGTTGTTCAGATGGATTTCATATAAAAAAATTGGAACTTCAACAATACAGAGTAGAGNTACTGCAGGTACTAAGAATGGAAAATATATATTTTGTTTACCTGGCTCTCCATCTGCTTGTAAGGATGNATGGAATGAGATTTTAAAATATCAATTAGATATTAGACATAAACCGTGTAATTTCGTAGAAATTATGCCAAGATTAAAAGAAATTGAANATANCAAATAAAAATATTCAACTACCTAGTCTTTTTTATGAAAAAGAATATATAAAAAAATCTAAAAAAATCATGATTGGAGTTGATGAGGTCGGAAGAGGTTCGTGGGCAGGACCAATCATAAGTTGCGCATCATTTATAAATCCCTCAAAATTTGAAAATTTGCCATATATCAATGATTCAAAAAAAATGAAAAGAGCTAGTAGAAGAGAAATTTATTTTTCTTCCAATGCTTTTTCTACGTATTCTGTTGCGAGTGCAACAGTGAATGAAATTGAAAATTTTGGTATCAATGCTTGTAACGATTTGTCTGCATTAAGAGCTATATTATGTTTAATAAATACATTTAATTTCAACATAAAAAAAAACTTACACTATGATATTTATTTTGACGGAAACAGATTACCAAAATTTGAGATTTTTAAAACTTTGCANACTTTTATTAAAGATATAGTTACNATGAGATGCGTGATTAAAGGAGATTCTAAAGTGATGTCAATNGCTCTTTCAAGTATATTAGCAAAAGAGACTAGGGATATTATAATGAACCAATATCATAAGTCTTTTCCGTTTTATAATTTTAAAAACAATGTTGGTTANGGTACAAAAGAACATAAATATATGATACAAAAATANGGAATAACCAANGTTCATAGAAAAAATTTTAAGCCTATCAANACTATATTTTGTAANTAAAAATCTTTCAGATCTATATCTTGTTGATTAAATTAATTATTTGCATAAATCATTGACTTAATTATATTTTTATAATTTTATCAATATTTATNAACAAGTTATCAACAATGAAAATTGAAAATTTAATAAATAAAGTNATACAGGGNAATTCGTTAGAAGTTCTAAAAAATATACCAAATGATTCAATTGATCTNATATTTGCTGATCCACCTTATAATCTACAACTATCAAAAAATTTATTTCGACCAGATCAAAGCAAAGTAAATGGAGTAAATGAAGAATGGGATATTTTTAATAATTTTGAAGATTACGATTTATTTACTTTTAATTGGTTAAGAAGTTGTAGAGATATCTTAAAAGATGATGGATCAATGTGGGTTATTGGATCCTATCATAATATTTTTAGACTTGGTTATATTCTACAAAATTTAGGTTTTTGGATTCTTAATGATGTAGTTTGGGTTAAAAATAATCCGATGCCAAACTTTCGTGGAAAAAGATTTACAAATGCACATGAAACATTGATCTGGGTAACAAAAAATAAAAATTCTAAATATACATTTAATTATGAATCAATGAAATCACTAAATGGTGATCTTCAAATGAGATCTGATTGGAATTTACCTATTTGCAATGGTAAAGAAAGGTTAAAAGATAATGACGGTTTTAAAGCTCATCCTACTCAAAAACCTGAAAGCTTACTGAATAGAATTTTGATGGCTAGTTCTAAAGTTGATGACATAGTTCTTGATCCTTTTTTTGGGACTGGCACTACAGGAACAGTAGCAAAAAAGTTAAATAGAAATTTTATAGGAATTGAACAAAGCAAAACTTATGTAAACTATGCAAAAGCCAGAATAAAGAATACAAAAAGAATTGAATCTTCAAATCTTATTCAAATGCCATCAAAAGAAAAGGTTAAGAGAATTCCATTTGGATCACTTTTAGAAAAAGGTTTAATACTTCCAGGTGAAATCTTAACAGATTTAAGAAAAAGATGGACAGCAAAAGTACGTGCTGATGGAAGTTTAATCTCAAATGAAAACAAAGGCTCTATTCATTCAGTTGGAGCTGCTCTTCAAGGCCTGCCTGCTTGTAATGGATGGACTTTTTGGTATATACAAAGAGCAGGTAAGCTAGTTCCAATAGATCATTTAAGAAATTCCATCAGATTAACGTTTCAGACTCTTTAATTCTAGTCTTCTTTTATGCAATACTGGTTCTGTATAACCTGATGGGCTAATTGTTCCTTGAATAACAAGGTCAAGTGCAGCTTTGAAAGCAATTGATTTTTCAAAATTATCTGACATTTTTTGGTAATGNGGATCATTTTCATTTTGTTTATCTACAACTTTTGCCATTTTTTTCAAAGAAGCAACAACTTGATTTTCTGTGATGATATTATGATGAAGCCAGTTAGCTAGATGTTGACTTGATATTCTACAAGTCGCTCTATCCTCCATTAAACCTATATCATTTATATCGGGTACTTTTGAACATCCAACACCTTGATCAATCCATCTAACTACATATCCTAAAATACCTTGCGCGTTGTTATTAATTTCTTTTTCAATGTCTTCTGGAGACCAATTATATCCGAAAGCTAAAGGTGGAGTAAGAATTTTTGATTGTAAACCTTTATCGATAGTTTCATTTTGAATTATTTTTTGTTCAGCAAATACATCAACTTCATGATAATGCATAGCATGAATAGTTGCTGCAGTAGGGCTTGGCACCCAAGCAGTATTTGCACCACTTTTTGGGTGTTGAATTTTTTGTTCGTACATATTTTTCATGAGATCAGGCATTGCCCACATCCCTTTTCCAATTTGAGCTTTACCAGATAAACCACATTTGAGACCTACAATAACATTATTTTTTTCATAAGCATTTATCCATTCAGCATTTTTTATTTCTGCTTTTGGAATGATTGCTCCTCCCTCCATTGCTGTATGTATTTCATCACCAGTTCTGTCAAGAAAACCAGTATTTATGAAAACTAATCTTTCCTTTGCGTATCTAATACATTCTTTAAGGTTAACTGTTGTTCTTCTTTCTTCATCCATAATACCAATTTTTATTGTATTTGAGGGTAATCCAAGCATATTTTCAACTGCCGAAAACAATTCTATTGTAAATGAAACTTCTTCAGGACCATGCATTTTTGGTTTAACAATATAAACAGATCCTTTTTTTGAATTATTTTGTCCATTTTTAAGATCAAACATTGCTATCATTGTTGTAATGACAGTATCCATAATGCCTTCGGGAATTTCTTCGTTATTACAATATAAAATTGAAGGATTTGTCATTAAATGTCCAACATTTCTTATAAGCATTAATGATAACCCAGATAATTTTATTAGACCTTTTTTAGTATTGAAACTCTTACTTTTATTGAGTTTTCGTACAACTTTTTTTCCATTTTTTTCAAAGGTATCTTCAAGATCACCTTTCATAAGACCTAGCCAATTTTTATAAGCTAAAACTTTATCTTCAGCATCAACAGTTGCGACAGAATCTTCGCAATCCTGAATTGTGGTTATAGCGGATTCTAAAATAATATCTTGGAGAGAGGACTTATCTTTTGATCCAATTAAAGAATTTTTATCAAACAATAAAATCACATGTAGATGATTATTTTTTAGAAGTATTTCAGTACTGTGGTCATTTATTTTGTTAAAGCCAACATATTTTTCATCCTCTTTTAAACGTGTTTCAGTACTATTATCCAATTCAATAATTAAGTGATTATCAACAATAGAATATTTAACAGCATCATGATGTGAACCGATTTTGAGTGGAAAATTTTTATTTAAAAATTCTTTAGCTAAATCAATTACTTTCTCACCTCTTTTAGGATTATAGTTTTTTCCTTTTTCACACCCATCGTCTTCTGATATAAAATCTGTTCCGTAAATAGCATCATATAAACTTCCCCATCTAGCATTAGCGGCATTTATTGAATATCTTGCGTTTGTTACAGGAACTACTAATTGAGGCCCGGGTATTTTTGCGATTTCATCGTCGATATTTTGAGTACTAATTGTGAAATCAGGACCCTCGGGAATTATATATTCAATCTCTTTTAAAAATTTAATGTAATCATTCTGATCAATAGAATTATTTTTATTATTTATATAAAATTGATCTATTTTCTTTTTTATGATTGTTCTTTTTTCTAACAATTTTTTATTCTTCGGAGCAAAGTAATTAATAAGTTTATCAAAATTGTCCCAAAATTCATCAATATTTAAATCCAATTCATTTAAAACTTCATTTTCTAAAAATTGGATTAAAAATTTTGATACTTTTAAAGAATTTTTAANTTGTAGTTCTGACATTACTTACCTCTATAATTAATGTGANATTTTGAAATTAATGTTTAAGTTTTCTGTTTTCAATAAAGCTTGAACTTCGTCAAATAAATTTACTAAATTTTCTTTCGTATTACCATCAATTCTTACTATGATAGCATTTTCGGTATTACTTGCTCTAATTAGATACCATCCTTGAGTTAAATCTACTCTGATCCCATCAATTAAGTTGAGTAAACTTAATCGATACTTTTTTTTAATTTTAATTTTTAAGTTTTCAACAATTTTGAATTTATCTTCTTCAGAACATTTGATTTTAATTTCTGGTGTCGAAAAAGTTGTTTTAAAATTACTTAAAAAATTATCTAATTCAATTCCGTTTTCAATTAAAGATAGAAATCTAATACTTGCATATATTGCATCATCATATCCGTAATATGTATCACCAAAAAATATATGACCAGACATTTCACCTGCAAAGCTGGATCCAATATCTTTCATTTTCTTTTTGATGTGAGAATGACCAGTCTTCCAAATTAATACTTTGTAATTTAATTTTTCTAAGAAATCTTTACAACTTTGACTTGATTTTATATCCAATATTATTGGATTGTCTTTTTTTGAAATAGACTGAGCTAAAAAAGTAGATAATATATCACCTGATATTAATTGGCATTTACTATTTACAACACCAAGTCTATCTCCATCTCCATCAAATGCAAATCCAAAGTCAGCATTCCTTTTCTTAATTTCTTTTTTAAGTTGTAATAGGTTAGTTTCATTACTTGGGTCGGGATGATGATTTGGGAAATTACCATCTATTTCTGAATATAATATTATATGTTCACCAGGAATTTCTTTAGTTATTTTTTTAATTATTAAACCAGTTGCTCCGTTTCCACAGTCCCAAACAATTGTTCTATTTTTTAAATGTTTAGAACATGATATTGGTTTTAGAATTTGATTTAAGTATTGATCATCTAAGTTTTTATATTGGATCTTACCATTTAACGAAATATCTGATCCTTTTTGTGCCTTTTTCCCTAAGTTTTGAATATCATTTCCAAAAAAAGGTTCATTATTCATAATCATTTTAAAACCATTATAATCTTTAGGGTTATGGCTTCCTGTAATTTGAATTGCTCCGTCAGTATTTAAAATAGAGTTTCCAAAGTATAATAAAGGAGTTGGGTTTAATCCTAAGTCGATAACATTACAACCCGATTTGATTAATCCAATTGAGGTTTGCTCCTTTAATTTTGGGCTAGATATTCTCCCGTCCATACTTAAAACAACATTTGGTGTTTTACCTTTGTTTTTTTCTCGACAAATTATCCCAAAAAAATATCCAAGCATAAAAGCATCTTTTTCTGAAAGTGTATTATTAAAAATACCTCTTATGTCGTAGGCCCTTAAAATATTTGGGTTGAAAATATGCTTAAATTTACTCATTCAACTAAATTTTTTAACCATTTGCTGAGATCGTTATGTAAATCATTTCTGTGAAGAGCATAAGCTACATTAGCTTGTAAAAAACCAAGTTTTGATCCACAATCAAATCTTTCCTCTTCAAATTGGTATCCTAAACATTTAACTTTTCCAATTTGTAAACAAATTGAATCAGTTAGCTGTATTTCTTGATTAGATCCTTGTCCTTGGTTTTCTAATATAGCAAAAATACTAGAATCAAGTATATATCTTCCAACTATAGCCAAGTTACTAGGTGAGTTTTGAATCGAAGGTTTTTCTATCATTTGGTTAATTTCAATTAATTTACTACTGTAATCATGTGACCCTATTATACCATATGAAGATACTTGCTTTTGGTCTACTTCCATAATAGCAACCATATTTCCTGATTTATAATTTTTAATCATATTTTTCATTGTTGATTGACCAAAAATTAAATCATCTGCAAGTATCACTGCAAAAGGTTCATTTTGTATAAGGTGTCTTGCACACCAAATAGCATGCCCTAACCCCGCAGGTTCTTGTTGACGCACATAAGCATAGCTACCTGGTATTTTTAACATGTCTTGAGCAGAAGCTAATGTTTGCTTTTTACCTTTTAGAAGTAAGTTGTTTTCTAATTCAAATGAATGATCAAAATGATTTTCTATAGCTGACTTTCCTCTACTTGTGACAAAAATAAATTGTTCAATTCCAGCATTTGCAGCTTCTTCTACAGCGTATTGTATGAGAGGTTTATCAACTATAGGAAGCATTTCTTTCGGCATTGATTTTGTGGCAGGAAGAAACCTAGTACCTAGACCCCCAACAGGAAATATAGCTTTTTTTATTTTCATAATACTTAAAATAGATTTACTATTAATTATTTCATGTGAATTTAATAGTCAAGACAAGTTTACTCTGTTATTAATTTTTTATGAAGATTATTATACTTGGTGCAGGTTATGTTGGTTTAGTATCTGGAGCTTGTTTTTCCGAATTTGGATATGATGTAATTTGTATTGATAAAGATATTTCAAAAATAAAAAATCTTGAAAACGGTATTTTGCCAATTTATGAACCTGGATTGGACACTTTAATAAATAAGAACAGAAAATCAGGAAAACTGAAATTCTCAAATTTTTTAAAAGAATCTATATCAGAAGCAGATGCAATTTTTTTAGCAGTAGGAACTCCAGAAAGAAGAGGTAGTGGTCATGCTGATTTGAGTTACGTATATTCAGCAGCTAAAGAAATTGCCCCACTATTAAATAAATATTGCTTAGTAGTTACAAAATCCACTGTTCCTGTCGGAACATCGCTTGAAATAAAAAAAATCATTAAAGCATCTAATAAAAATGCAAATTTTGATGTTGTCTCTAATCCTGAATTCCTTAGAGAAGGAAGTGCCATTGAAGATTTTATGAGACCCAATAGAGTTATAGTTGGTTTTGAGAGTGAAAAATCAAAAATGATTATGAAAAATATTTATCAACCATTATATCTTATTCAAACACCTATTTTATTTACTGACCTAAGTTCGGCAGAGTTGATAAAATATGCTTCAAATGCATTTTTGGCTGTCAAAATATCTTTTATAAATCAAATGGCAGATTTGTGTGAAAGCCTTGGCACGGATGTTCATCATATATCACGAGGTATTGGTCTAGACAAAAGAATAGGTGACAAATTTTTACATCCTGGTCCTGGATATGGTGGTTCATGTTTCCCTAAAGATACAATTGCGTTATCTAAAATAGCATCTGATAACAATGTTGAATTAACTATTGTTGATAACGTAATAAATTACAACAGAACTAGAAAAAAATCTTTAATTAACAAATTAAAAAANATTGTTGGTAAAAGNTTAAAAAAAATGAATGTTGGTATTTTAGGTNTATCNTTNAAACAAGGAACTGACGATATGAGGGAAAGTCCATCACTAGATTTAATTCCTAATTTAGTTAAAATTGTTAAAGAGGTAAAAGTCTATGATCCTGTNGCCATGAAAGAGGCTTCCAAATATATTAAAAATGTTAATTATTCAAAAAGTTTAGAGCAATGCATTATTAATACTGATTTAATAATCTTATTNACTGAATGGAGTGAATTTAGAACATTATCAGCNGATTATTTNTCAAAAATGATGAGCGGTAATATTGTTGTAGATTTNAGAAATGCTCTTAATCCAGAGAATTTTAAAAATAAAAAAATCACATTACATCAAATAGGAAGAGGGCCATTTAGTTAAGCATATTTTTTAATTTCTTTTGNAGGCCTTTGTATCCCATTTAATAGTTCTTTCAAGGTTATTTTNCCTGTTATTTTATTTTTGTCATTNTTAACAAGAACAAAATAATATTTTGTTTTTGTTATTTCTTGCAAAACATCTTCTAAAACNATNTTTTCATTTACTNAAGGAACTTTATNATTNTNNTTAGAGCTTATTTTTTTCATAATTGATTTTGCNTTTATAACTCTTGAACGATTGATGTCTTTTATAAAATCAGATACNTAGTCATCAGANGGATTAAGTATAATTTTTTGAGGGTTATCATCTTGAACTATCAACCCGTCTCTTAAAATAGAAATTCTATCACCAATTTTTAACGCTTCATCTAAATCATGTGTAATAAAAACAATGGTTTTTTTTAATTCAAGTTGTAATTCTATCAGAACATTTTGCATTTCTGATCTTATAAGTGGATCAAGTGCAGANAAAGCTTCATCCATAAGTAAAATTTCAGCATCTGTAGCTAANGCTCTAGCTAAACCNACTCTTTGTTGCATTCCGCCAGACAATTGNTTTGGNTAATAGTTTTCATAACCATCNAGTCCAACNCTTTTCAACCAAAATTGACTTTTTTCAAGGTATAATTCTTCTGAGATATTTTGTACCATTAAACCATAACTAATATTTTCTANTATTGTTTTNTGAGGGAAAAGAGCAAATTTCTGAAAAACCATAGACATATTTTTTTGTCTGTATTNTAGTAACTCTTTNTTGTTTAGTTCTAAAACATTAATTCCGTTGATTGTAATCTCTCCAAAAGTTGGTTCAATTAAACGATTAAGATGCCTAATGAGTGTTGANTTTCCTGANCCTGACAAACCCATAATTACATGAATTTTNCCTTTAGGAATTTTAAGATTAATATTATTAAGTCCAAGAACACAATTTGTCTTTTCTAGAAGNTCATCTTTGCTTACTCCTTCTTTAACTAATTTTAAAGCATCAGAAGTGTTNCTNCCAAATATTTTATATAAATCCTGAATTTTTATAAAATCTTCCATTTTTAATCACTTTTGTATTTTTGCATTCTTTTACCAATTCTTTGGGTAACTCTGTCAAATATTATTGCTAATACAACAATTGCTAAACCGTTCATTAAACCCANTGCTAGATATTGGTTAGAAATTGCCCTAAGTACTGGTAANCCTAAACCTTGAACACCTATCATAGAGGCTATAACAACCATGGCTAAAGCCATCATAATAGTTTGATTTACACCTGCAAAAATTGTTGGNAGTGCTAATGGTATCTGNACTCCNAATAATTTTTGCCAATAATTTGCTCCAAAGGACTCAGATGCTTCTAATATNTCTTTATCTACAAGTCTTATTCCAAGATTTGTTAGTCTTACTATAGGTGGTATTGCATAGATACAAACTGCTATAAGTCCAGGAACTTTTCCGATACCTAATAACATGACTACAGGTATAAGATAAACAAAACTTGGTATTGTTTGCATGACATCAAGTANAGGTAAAATAAAAGTTTGGATNTTATTACTTCTTGCCATAGCTATTCCTATTGGAATACCGAGTAATATACAAAGTAAAGTAGCAACTAAGATAATAGCNAAAGTAGACATAGTATCTTCCCACATTCCAAAGTAGCCAATCATTAAAAAACTTAGCAATGTCCCAATAACAATTNTNANAGAACGTGAAGCTAACCAGCAGATTAATAAGATAACGAATATTGTTAGAGGCCAAGGGGAGTTCAAAAAAAGTTTTTCAAGGCTAACCAAAAANTTAAGAAGTGGATCAAAAAAGTTTTCAATGCTNTCACCGTAATTTCTAGAAAAAGANGTAAAAGTATTATCAACAGCCTTTTTAAACTCTCTTAAGCCATTTCGATCCATTTCNGGAAATTTTATTAACCATTCCATAATAAAAAATATCGCTCCTAATATTTAGTAAGGAGCGATATTAAAAGCTTTATAAACTAGCTTTAATTTTTTTGGCNGCATCCTCTGATACCCAACTTTTCCAAATATCTTCATGTTTTTGAAGAAATTCAAAAGCAGCATCTTTACCTGTGGCCTTTTGATCAGTCATAAATACAAGCATTTGATTCATAATTTCACCTGGATAAGTTCTATTTTTTATAAAATTTGAAGCTACTCCAGTATTATTCATAAACTTGTCGGTTACAACTGTTTCGACAACAGATTTGGTCCAGGAAGATGGTTTAGGATCTGCACATTCTTTTTCAGGTTTTACAATNCAATTATGCCAATTATCATCATTGTAATCCACACCAAATGGTACTTTTACAAGACCGTATTTCCCTACTACTGAAGTTGGAGTCCAATAATAACCAAACCAGTTTTCATTTCTAGTTGATGCTTTAGCAATTGCACCATCTAATCCTGCAGCTGAGCCTGGATCAATTANTTTCCATCCTTTTTCTTCCATTTTAAANGCTCTAAAAAGGTTATTTGTAGAGAGCTGACAATTCCATCCAGCTGGACATGTCATCATCCCACCCTTAGAGCTATCTTCTGGGTGTGGAAACAAATCTGGTCTTTCTATTATATCTAAAACTGTTTTAAGTTCAGGATGTTTTTTTGCAACGCTAGGTGAAACCCACCATCCTTCACCTAAACCAGTAATTGGAGCAGANTTTGCNACAAAAAGCCTTTTTTCTTCTTTAGCTTTAGAAAGTGGTCCTTGAACTGCATTACTCCAAAGTTCTGGAGCAACATCTGGCATTCCTTTTTCATTCATGGATGTGAAAGTAGGCATTGTTGCNCCAGCAACAAGTTCAACCTCACAATCATAGCCTTTTTCTAAAATTATTTTATCAACATTTGCCATAAGNTCAGCAGAGGCCCAATTCATTTCTGCAATTGTNACTTTTCCACATGCTGTNTGTTCAACCTTCTTTTCGGCAGTCATAAAATAAATTCCAACTGCTACGGCTACTGCTATAACAACAGCTCCGAGTTTATTCATAATAATCTCCTTATTTTTGATTTAATACAGCCTAACATTAAAACGGTTCANAATGCAAATTAACACCAAAAAAAAGACATAATTAGNAATTATTAGTTTNAAAATCAATTATATTAGTTATTTTGAAATCTAATTGTTTTATAAAGATGATNTTACTTTATTNTTAAGGAGATATAGTTGACTGCATTTGAAGACACCACACCTTTCGTTCTGGCGTTATTAATAACGTTTACTGCATTAGTGTGTGTTTCAATGTGGAATAATTACAATTCTGTAAGTTCAGAAAAACAATTTTCTAAACCTAAAAATGAAGGCCCCTCAAGAACAAGAGAGCTTTTAGTTAGGTTTACAAAATTTTACAATGACCTTGAAGGAACTAGTTTCCATCTCTATGATACACAACTATTACCTAATCCTAAGCAGCATATTATACACGCACTATACGTTGGTTATGACGAATCTGAAACTGATGATGATAGAAAAGCTATTCAGTTGGGGTTAGAAGCGATTGTACAATTTCAAGATTTGATTGGAGAAGAACCATTCAAACCAAATTTCAATGAAGAAATTGATTTTAATCTTAATGAAAAACTAGAATTATTAAAAAATGACGATAATATCAATCTAAGTGAAGAACAAAAAAAATATATTGAACTTTTTAAGAAAAGAAATTTTGAATTAGATTTTCACTTTTCTCATTTGAAGATTGAAAGAGAGGAAGAATCTGTAGACGAAGATAAAGATGGTAAAGTTGAAGAAAATGTATCACACACTAATAAAAACTAATTGATGAGTGAATTTAATATAGATGAGAAAAANTCTTTATANTNTGAGTATGAAATTCCAAAATCAAAAGGTTTTACATTTGTTTTTGTAAATGCGTTAACTGGAAATACTTCTGCTTGGAATGGAGTTATAGGANAAANTTTAAAACAAAATGGTCATGGTTACNTAGCGTATAATTTTCGTGGCCAATTAAANTCGACATTTGATGAGGATATTAATTTAACNTCTGNCGTTATTATTTCGGATCTANTAATGTTNANCTCTTNCTTGGATTTAAAAAAAATTATACTTTGTGGTCTTTCAATCGGTGGANTATATTCGGCTATAGCTTCTCAAAAAATGAATGATTTAAAAGGACTTGTTTTGGTGAACACATTAAGAAAGCCCTCAATGAGATTAGATTGGATAAATCGTGCTATGGTTAATGCAGCAAAGCTTGGAGGTATTTCATTGATTATGGATATGGGGATGCCAGTTATNGCATCACCAGAGTTTTTAAAAAAAGTTATTGGTAATGCATTAAATTTTGAAAATTACAAACCCTTAAAAAAAAATGATGGGATTTACAAACTAATGGAGGGATCACTTACGGCAGATTGGTCATTTGANTGGTCAAAAATAANTTCGCCAACTTTAATTATGACAGGACATCTAGATAAAATGTTTAGGATTCCTGAAGATATTGANGATTTAGCGTTAAAAATAAAAAATTCAAAAAGAATTGAATTATCAGATTGTGGNCATTTAATTCCTTTAGAAAAGCCAGATTTATTTGCTAACTATCTTAATAATTTTACAAAAGAATTACTTTAACGCTTCACTATAATTAAAATATCGTNACCTAATAAAGGAGAATAAAAANNTTCAGTTTTNTTAAAATTTCGTTCGCAAACTTTTTTTATCCAATNTTTATTAGTGTAGTACAAGCCATTTACAATTTTTCTTTCATTACTATGTANTAAGTTAAAAGCCATCNCNTTANTNGAGTGTCTCCATGTATCTGNCAGGTTTTTCAAAAGATATTTTTCCCATGTNATGATATTATCAGTTACACATANATTAAAAGTTCCTGACATAATTGAAAAATCAACTTGTCCATGAGGTTTAGCCCTATTATAAAACTGATATTTTTTATTTGAGTAATGTTTTTTACAATAATCTANAAAAATTGGGTTTAAGTCACAACCTTGATAATAAAAATTTGATTTATTTAATTTAGTTTCCAAAAACTCAATTAATTTCCCATATCCGCATCCNACGTCACATATTATACTATTATTAAAATCATGATGTTGGCAGATTAAGNTAAAAATNAATTCAAACCTATGAAGTTGAGTAAAAGAATTTTTCCAAAAAATTCCTTTTGGTGTNGTNCCNTATTTCAAGAATCTTTTTGAATATGAGGCATTAATTTTGTACTCTAGATANNAGAATGTTATTTTGTCAAAGACAGACACANAACAATTGTATAATTTTTTAANATCTGAAAAAAGAGAAATTTATGAAAAAAATTTTGTTGCTTGGAAGNGGTGAGCTTGGCAAAGANCTNACAATAAGCCTTCAAAGGTTAGGTTGTTATATTATTGCCTGTGATAAATATAATAATGCTCCTGCAATGCAAGTTTCTCAGGAGTTTGAAGTTTTNGACATGTTAAATTCAGTTAAGTTAAAAAAAATTATTATCAAACACCAACCNGATTTAATAGTTCCTGAAATTGAGGCAATTGACACACAAACTCTAATAGAATTTGAGAACAAAGGTTTTAAGGTAATTCCATCATCTCGTGCTGTTAGCATGACAATGAACAGAGACAATATTAGAGATAGAGCTAGAGAGTTGGGTATTAAAACAGCTAAATATGCTTATGCAGACAATTTAACGGAACTTATTAATATGTTTCATCATGTTGGNGGTAAAGTAGCAATTAAACCAGTTATGAGCTCATCTGGAAAAGGTCAAAGTTATGCATCAACTGAAACACANGTNAAAAAAGCATGGACTTTTGCATTATTAGGAATGAGAGGGAAAAAGAAAAAAGTAATAATTGAAGAATTCATAAATTTTGACNACGAAATCACATTACTCACAGTTCTAGATGGTAATGGTAAGGTCCATTTTTGTCCTCCAATTGGTCATTTTCAAGAAAGAGGTGATTATCANTATAGNTGGCAACCTGCTAANTGTNATAAAAAAACTTTGAATAAGATGAAACTGATAGCTAAAAAAATTGTTAAAGATTTGAATGGCCAAGGATTGTTTGGNGTTGAATTTTTTGTAACAAAAAAACAAGANGTATTTTTTAGTGAATTAAGTCCAAGGCCACACGACACTGGGATGGTCACAATGTATACTCAAAACTTTAATGAATTTGATCTTCACGCTAGGGCAATATTAAACCTAACAATACCCTCAATTAAAATTTTAAAAAAAGGGGTTAGTCAAGTTATTTTGGCAAACAAAAATGCGAAAGGTAAGTTTTTAATTAAAGGCATTGAAAATGCCCTAATTAATAAAAATGTAGATATAAGAATATTTGGTAAACCTGAGGTTGAACCTTTTAGAAGAATGGGTGTAATATTAGCAAAAAATTTAAAAGAGGCTNAAGANTCTTTATCTAAAATAAAAATTATTAATAAATAATTAGCTAANNNTGTAGACTTTTTTCTGAAATATCAGTTATTAACATATGTCCAGGAGTATGAGTAATACAAAATGGNAGTTTAGCTTCTATAATTGCANTCTGAGGCGTTACTCCNCAAGCCCAAAAAATATATTCTTCATCAAATCTTNTTTCTCTAGGCTTGTCACCCCAGTCAGGACTGTTAATGTCATGAATGCCAATTATATTTGGGTCTCCTGTATGGATGGGGTCACCATGAGCAAAAGAAAAAAGCCCAGAAATTTTTTTAACTTTTAAAATGTCTTTTTTATTAAAAATTCTCATTGAAACAACCATATTGCTCTGGAAGGGTCCACTTTGTTTATTTTTTATACTTGTTCTATACATAGGTACCACTTTATTATTTGTAATGTGGTCAATTTTAAGTCCTGCATTTTGAAGTGCTTGTTCAAATGAAAATGAACATCCAATTGCAAAAGCAATTAGATTATTTTTCCAAATATCTTTAATATTTCTTACTGTAGAATTTAAATTTCCATCTTTGTAGACATTATATAGTGGGACATCTGATCTGATGTCAATATCNGTTCCTAAGNTATNAAAATAAGGGTCATTTAATTTTGTTTGACCTACTAAAGGACAAGCTTTTGAGTTTAATTTACAAAAATTAGAAAAATCNTCTGCATATTGTTTGGGTAAAATNACAATATTAGCTTGCAACTTNTCAGCNGCTAATCCAGATGTATGGTTAATATAAANTTCAGATCTAATTTTTTCTCTTATATCCTCTGAGGTTAATTTTCTTGCTTGATTAAAACTTAATAAAGACATGTNTAAATTTTATTATNTTTATATTCATTTTTCCAGATTTCTTTTAATTTAGTTACATTTTCAAAAACTTTTTTTTCATAATCAGTAAAATTTGTAATTGTACAATTATGATTAAATAAAATTTCACCTTTATTAAAAGTAACGAGCTTGAGAGACTTTCTATCTAATTGTTTTTTAAATTTGGGTTTTCGAAAATATAAACTTTCTTTCAATATTATTGTGTTTTNATNAAATGTNTAATNACCTTTTTTGTATNTTGTTTTNAAAACATCAANTTCACTNTTTGTTTTGTTAATTTCAACTATCTCTTCAACATAATTACCTTGTTTAAAAGTTAAAAAAATAAAACTCTGATCAATAGTCAAGGTTTCAGAAGTTTCATTTTCTCTTTCACAAATAAAATATGTGTAATCAATAAATGCCCAAGCAATGTTAGAAAATAAAATAAATATTAAAATTAAAAAAATTCTCATGNTAAACTCAAATAGGTTTATATAAATTTGTATGTATAATATANTATACGAATAATTTATTTTTTATTTAATTAAGGATGAGATAAAAATGTCAAATTATTTTACNGATGAACAAATNAGTCTTTTGGCAAAGGCTAAAACTGAAAAAAAATATATCCATTTAAAAAATGAAAACCAGTCATTAAGAGATATAATGGACTTAAATCACCTTAATAAATTAATTTCAATGCATAATTGCTGGAATCAAAAAAACTTTTCATTAGTGTTAGATAAAAATATTATTCCCTTTGCAAATTATTCTACTTCTGGAGATGATTTAGGATTTTCTAANATNTCTCCAGATCCANTTAAGGTAGAAAATTATATAAAAAAAGGTGCTTCGTTAGTTTTAAATGATTTAATTTATCTTTCAAAAGACATTGAGAAATTGGCCATTGATTTACAAAATGTTACAAATGGAAAGTGTCAAGCTAACTTATATTTTTCTATGCAAAGTCATCAAGCTTTTGCACCACATTTTGATACTCACGATGTGTTTGCTTTACACTGTGAAGGTGAAAAAGTATGGAATATATATGAAAACTTTGAACAGGACCCTATAAACCATCCTATNTTCAAAAATACTTTAGATGAAAGAACAAAAAAATCAGGTAAGATTATTGAGCAAATCCTNTTAAAACCTGGAGATTTGTTGTATTTGCCAAGAGGTCAATTTCATGATGCACTTGCCTCAAAAAATGGTACAGTTCATTTAGCATTTGGGATAACCTATATGAAACCATTAGATATTTTTCAATATTACTGGGAAGAATTCATAGTAAACGAATACTTTAGATCAGATATAAAAGAAATTAGTTCTATTAATAATGTAAAAGAAATTCACGACAAGATTAGTAAAGAAGTAAATAAAATATTAAACAATCAACAACTATATGAGCACTCATTAAAATTTTTTAATAATTGGCCATATAAATTAACTGGTTATNATATTNAAAAAATTGTAAATGATGGAGTTCAATATGAAATCTCCAAAAANATTTCAATACTGGTCGAAGGTGACAATCTTTTTTTAAGTAATGAGAAGACAAAAGTTCCTGTGCCAGAGAAATTTTTAGAAATTACTAGATTTACTTTTGAAAACAAAGTAATTAGCCATAATCTGATTAAGAATAATTTTAGTGGTCTGAATGACGAAACAATTATTGAATTTATAGATGCTATGAAAAACATGAAGGTTTTTGTATAAACATTTATTAAAACTTTTATACCTAAAGCTTATTTACTTCTATTTTATTAAACTTAAGATGTAGTTATATTGGAGCGGGCGAAGGGATTTGAACCCTCGACCCCAACCTTGGCAAGGTTGTGCTCTACCCCTGAGCTACGCCCGCACAAGTATTGTTATAATTATTTAAANAAAACTAAGCAAGTAATTATTTTAGTTTAATTATGGATAATTTCGTTAACAGTTTCAGATATATAATTTATATTTTCTGAAGATAAATATGGGTGCATTGGAAGAGATACTACACATTTCGATAAGTAATTTGTGTTCTCAAGATCATCAGATGAAATTGGAAAATTTTTATAGGGTTTCTGACAATGAAGAGGTATCGGATAATAAATTGCAGTAGGAATATTCTTTTCTTTCATTTTTNTTTGGAACTTTNTTCTATCATATTTTATTGGTAGTTGAATGGTNAATTGAGCCCANCTNCTAGTGGCATCAGGAATAACAGTTGGCAATTTAATATTAGTCTTGAGNTCTAAAAACTTATTTTTATATTGTTGAGCAATTTCATTTCTTAANTTTAATTCAGATTTAAAGATTTTAAGCTTTTCTAATAAAATAGCAGCTTGAATAGTATCAATCCTACCATTCATNCCAATCCTATCATATTCATATTTTTTTGAGCCCATTCCATGCAGATGCGAAGAATATGCGATTTTATAAAAATGNTCTTCATTAGTAAATAAAGCACCACCATCACCATAGCAACCCAATGGNTTTGCAGGGAAAAAAGATGTAGCTGTGATTTCAGACAAGTTACCAGAAANTTTNTTTTTATAAGTTGATCCAAAAGATTGAGCAGCATCATCTAAGATCCATAGATCATTTGTTTTTGCTAAGTCTTTAATTTTGTCCATATCACAAGGTTGTCCAAATAAACCAACTGATATAATTCCCTTAACTTTAATTCCTAAATTTCTTGATTCATCAATACATTTTAAAACACTTTGTTCACAAATATTATAACTATCCAATTTAACGTCNGAAAAAAATGGNACAGCTCCAAGCATGCAAACAGNTTCTGCAGTAGAAGCAAATGTAAAAGAAGGAACTATAACACCCTCATTAGGTTTTAAACCAAGTGCAATGAGTCCTAAAAGTAAAGCATCTGTTCCACTCGAACAACATAANACNTATTCAGAACCGGAAAAATCAGATAATTCTTTTTCAAGTTCTTTAACTTCTGGTCCTTGTATATATTGTCCATGATTGAGTACATTAGAGATTCTAGTATCAATATTTTTTCTAATTAATTTTTGTTGTTCTTTTAAATCTATAAAATCCATTAATTTATCCATATTTTCTAATTAATTCTTTTTCTATCATATCTAGTACTATTTGCACGTTAACAGCTTCGTCAATATCAGTTTTTGGCTTCTTAGAGTTTTCAACACAATTTAAAAATGTCTTAATTTCTTTCTTGAGAGGTTCTTCCTCTTTAATTGAAATGTTTNTTATTGGATTATAATTNACAATACAATTTTTACTTAAATAACTAGGGTTGAAAGTTAATTTATTTTGCCAATNCNTAGTATCATCAAAAACTAAACTTCCTTTAGAACCATAAACACTAAACCTATGCTCTTTATAAGGACTAATCCAGTCAGAGCTTAAAATTGCTATAATATTCTTATCAAAATATAGAATAACATTTATGTAATCTGCTATTTTTTTTGAGTTTTCAAAAATAGCATTAACTTCAATTTTATTAGGGATTTTNTTNGTAATAGANAAAATCATTGATATGTCATGAGATGNTAAATCATAAAGAACNGATTCTTTCTTTCTGATAGCGCCAAAATTCATTCTATTAGCTTTAATTATTTTNAATTTACCGATCAATCCTGCCTCAACATTTTTTTTTAATTCAGAAAANCCGTTNTGATAATTTAAGAGATGNCCCGTAAAAACAAGTTTATTTACATCAAGAGAAACTTTTTTTATTTCTAAAGCGTCATTAAGTGAAAGGCANAGCGGNTTTTCAACAAAGACATTTTTTTTGTTTANAAGCGATCGTATAATATATTCTTTATGTGTTGGGGCAGGAGATGCTATAACTACGCAGTCAATATTTTTTGAAGAAATTATATCATTAACGTGACCAGATATTTTGTTCTTATTATCAATAAAATTTGATAGGCTATTTAAGTCTTTATCATAGACCTTTTCCAAAACATTAAAAGACATTAAATTACGATAAATGTTTCTTCCCCAATTACCTAATCCAATCATTCCTACTTTGCATTTATACATAATTTAATCAATACACTTCAAAACTTAAAAGCGTCAATAGTAGTATTTTGTAACAATTAATGAAATTTAGATCTTGATTAATTTCTTAGACTAANCATATGATTNANAAGGATCAATAAAATACTATGAACATGAATAATTATATTTTTGAAGTTACGAGTGAANATTTTGTNGATATTGTTNTTAAAGGATCAGAAAAATTACCTGTTATTGTTGATTTTTGGGCTCCTTGGTGTNCNCCTTGCAAACAANTAACNCCTATAATTGAGAAAGCAGTNAATTCNTTTTCGGGCAAAGTTATATTAGCTAAAATAAATATAGACGAAAATCAATCAATTGCTTCTCAAATGCAAATACAATCTATACCAATGGTATATGCATTTTTTAATGGCCAAGTTGTTGATGGATTTCAAGGAAATATNCCAGAGAGTCAAGTAATCGAATTTATAAAAAAAGTTTCTGAATTANCAGGAACTAGNCCAGAAATAAAAGAAAATTTAGATAGATTAAANACTTTTATTNCTAATTCCAATTGGNCCGAAGGTTTAGAAATAGCAAATTTNATTTTAGATATTGATCCGAATAATATTGAAGCTTGTAATGGTAAAGTTAAATCATTAATAGGCTTACAAAAATTTGATGAAGCTAAACAATTCATATCAATTTTACCCGAAGAAATTTTAAATGATAAAACTATACAAGAATTGTCGTCAAATATAGANATTGCAGAAAAATCATTCGATGCAACNAAAAATTTAGATAAACTTGAAAAAACTTTGCAAGATAATCCTAATGATTTACAAGCTCATTTAGATTTGTCTAATGCATTTTTTGGTATCGGAAAGATTTCAGAATGTTACACTNTATTAATAAATGCTATAAAANTTGATCCAGAATGGAATGATCAAGCNGCGAGAAAGAAACTACTCACATTTATAAATAATCATGACCTAAATTCTGAAGANGCAAAAAAAGCACGAAGACAATTATCATCAATTTTATTNGATTAATAATTNAGNTATGAATNAAANTAATCTTCAAATACCGATTTTCCCCCTTAANAGTGTAATNTTATTACCCGGTTCTTTTTTACCTTTAAACATTTTTGAGAAAAGNTACTTAAATATGATTGAAGANACTCTAAAAACNAACTTAAGATTAATAGGCATNGTTCAACCATTCATTGATAATCAAGAAAGTATNTCATCATATGATTCTAATATTGGCTGNTATGGAAAAATTGTAAAATTTGAAGAGAATGATAANAAAACATACTTAATAAAACTNAAAGGNCAGTCAAGATTTAAAATAATAGGAAGTAATTTGTCAAAAAGGGGATATATAAGTTCAAANGTNTCAACNGANGATTTTCAANATGATTTGAAACATGAAAACAATATAAATCAATTTAATTTAAATAATGACAAACGTCTTAAAATGATATTAAAAAGTTACTTAAGATTNAAAAAATTGGATTCNAATTGGGATTATATCAACAATTGTTCAAANTTCGANTTAATTAATCAATTANCAATGATTTGTCCATTTTCATCATATGAAAAACAAATGCTTTTAGAGTCCAAATCATTTGATGANAGATATATATTATTAATATCCATTTTACAAAACACAGTTAATCCAAATGAAGAACAGAATGAAATCAGACATTAGTTTTGAACAGAACTTAGAAAAATTAACAAAAATTTTNATNTGTCCTAAAACAGGNTCAAAATTAAAATACGATAAAAAAAATAATGAGTTTATNAGTTTAGAGGCAAAACTTGCATATCCAATTCAAAACAACATACCTATTTTAATAGTTAATAAAGCTAGGAAATTGAAGATTGATAATTAATATCCTTTAGCCAAATATTTAAAAATATTCTTAATTGATGTTTTCTCTAAATTATTAAGACTAAAATTAATTAACTTATTGATGGAATAATCTTGCTTTTGAAAAAGATAAAAAATAGCTGTTGTAATTAAAGTTAT
The DNA here is from genome assembly GCA_002691795.1 of SAR116 cluster bacterium. Lineage (GTDB taxonomy): Bacteria > Pseudomonadota > Alphaproteobacteria > Puniceispirillales > Marisalimonadaceae > TMED54. Next base: position 5,825 of record NZIY01000013.1, on the reverse strand, counting down.
AAAATTTTTTCTTCTTTTTCTTGAATTACTATATTCCTCTAAAATATTGATTTTACCAAAGTCTTTTCCAAGAGATTTTGCTTTTTTGATGCAATTACATATATCAAAACAATCTTCTATGGACAAATTAAATCCTTGACCAGCCAAGGGGTGAATTGTATGGGCAGCATCACCAATTAATGCAATTCTTTCATTATATGGTATTCGAACAAATCTAACTTTTAGTGGATAAATTTGTAAATTTTTTATTTTTAAATTATTAGTTTTTGGAGATCTAAAATTAAATTTTTCTTTAGAAAAGAAAAGATTTAGTCTTTTTGAAATTTCATCGAAAAAATTAAAGTTATGTTCGTTTTTTTTTAAAACATTTTTATCTAAACTCCAAACAAAGTTAATTAAATTTTTATCTATAGGTAATAATCCGATAAAGGAATCCTNTAAAAAAAGTTGTTTGGCAGTATGAATATCAATNNTATTACAATGTAAATATCCNCTTATAATAATATGATTAAGATCATGGCTCANATATTTTATTTTAGNTAATTCTCGTAAAGCTGAAGAATTCCCATCNGCTGAAATCACAAGAGATGTTTTAATTTTGGTTCCATCACTCAACACTAAATATCTGTAAAGATCATCGTGTTCGGTACTTGCAACTCTTGATTTGTATATATCCATTTTGTTTTTGGAAATTTCAAATATTTTTTTTAGAATATTATTTTTGACTATTACGCCGTGATTATTCTCATCTTTAAATTTAAGTGGCAATTTTTGATTGATGTTGTGCACCTCAATTTTATCTATATTTATATATTCTTTAGAAGAAAACTTGCATCCAAGTTTATTATTTAAATAATAAAAATTTTTACTATTTATAAAACTTACTCTATGATCTTGAACTGTTTTTTTATCTGGGTTGATCCAACAAAGATCTTCTGTATTTGCTAAATTATTCTTTATCAAAATCGAGGTTAACAATTGACCAGTAAGTCCGCCTCCTACTACAGTGATATTATAAATTTTTTCAGTACTTTTTGTTTTCATAGTTAATAATTAAATTATTTTATTTAATTTTCAAACAGAGTGTGGTTTATATATGTAGAATTATTATGATAAATCAAGATTTTGATGTTTTAAAAAATTGGATGTTTGGTAGTTTAGCATCTTTACTAGATAAAGAAAAACATAATCCAAATTTAAAAATATTAAAAATGTCTATAGGTGAGCCTCAATTAGGACCACCGGTTTTTATAAAAAACTTATTTAATCAATTCTTTGATGATTGGGGGAAATATCCGCCGTCAGATCCAATTCCAATTTTAAAAGATGCTATTCAAATTTATTTAGAAAATAGATTTCCTGGATCATTAAATATAATTAANCTTGATAAAAATTTAGNTCCCGTTCCAGGAACAAGAGAAGCTTTACATTTAGTAGGATTNATTTCTAAAAACACTGAAAAAAATAATCCNNTNGCAATATTAACAAACCCTTTTTATCATGCTTGGAGAGCAGGTGCAATNGAAAGTGGTTCAAAAATTCTATGGTTGCAAGCAAACGAAAACAACCATTATAATCCAACTCTAGAAAGCTTATCCAAGGAAACTTTAGAATCAGCAACTATAATGTATTTATGTTTTCCATCTAATCCCCATGGCGCTCTAACAGATATAAATTACTTAATGAAAGCTNCAAAACTAGCNAAAAAACANGACTTTATATTAGCNGTTGATGAATGTTATATTGATATATATAGAACATCTTTTAAAAAACCAATTGGATGCTTAGACGCTCTTATTAAAATGAACTCTAATTTAGATAATGTTGTGATTTTCAATTCCTTGTCAAAGAGAAGCAGTGTACCGGGTTTAAGAGCTGGATTTATATTAGGTGATGAAAGGATTATATCTCTTTATAAATTGTTAGTNTCAAATGGAGCATCCCCTGTTCCAATTCCAATTCAAAATGTAGCAGCNTCTCTATANNTNGATGAAGAACANAATCGCGAANCTTGTTTATATTATGANGAAAATTTTAAAATTGCTAAAGACTTATTGAAAAAATCATATCCAAACTTAAAAATACCAGATGCAGGTTTTTATCTATGGCTTCCTGTTNAAAATGATNTACAAGCAACAATTGATCTGTGGAAAAATTATTCTGTAAGAGTAATGCCNGGGACGTATATGGCTGAAGAAGTTTCTGGTGAGAATCCATGTAAAGGTTTTTTAAGAATAGCTTTAGTNCATGAAAAGTCTGTTGTAAGAGAAGCTATGGAAAGAATTTCTAGTTATTTTGAAAAAAATAATCATGCATGATAACGAATATATTCCAAAATTAACAATTGCAAAAAGATTATTATTAAGTTTTNTAGGGGTAATTNTTTTAACGATATCAGTATTTATATTTTTATCNTCGATATCATTTAATTATGATGACACGGGNTGGTTGGTTTTATCTAATAAGGAAATTAAAAATTTTTTTGGACTACACGGATCTTACATTTTAGGTTTTTTCATAAAAGAATTTGGTATATTAACACCTTTTTTTTTATTTTTAATTTTCATTTTATATGGCATTAAGTATTTAAAGCATCAAACTATTTCAAAAATTTGGTTAAAACTTTTTCTTTTAACAGGGTTNATTTTTTTNTCTGGTCTTTTATCACAACCNTTTCATGATCTTTTAAGTTCTGTTTTCTTTGAACAAAGTAAAATTTTTAAACATGAGGGCTATTCTAAAAACATCTACAACNTTATTTTAGATTATGTTAGTGAAGAANTANATTTATCTAAATATTACACAACTATCTTACTCAATGTTTGTTTGTTATTGTTATGCGTTTTGAAATTTGTATANATTGCTTCCACAAACATTAAAGAATTATTTTTCATTAAAAATATTATCAGGCCCTCTTATCTTCCATTATTGTGGGTTTTTCAATTAATTAACAACTTATTTGTTAAAAAATACTCTGTTGATGTTAAAAATGAGGAATATTCAATTAGAAAAACTAAGTCTCTTTTTGGTGTAATTGCATTTTTTATCAAATTAACAAAAAGAAATCATAAAAAATTAAAATCCAAAGATGCAATTAACGTTAATAAGTTAACACAATCAAAACAAGATTATGATAAAAAGATAACAAAAAATTCTAAGAACCAACAAAATCTTCCTTTGACATCCCAAAATGGATTTATTTTACCTTCATTAGACTTGTTAATTAATCAAAAAGTTTCAAATTTAGAGCCTGAGAATGATGTATTAAATTCAAATGCTAAATTGTTGGAGGGTGTATTAAAAGACTATTCAATAGATGGCACAATTGAAACAGTTCAGTATGGTCCAGTTGTNACTCGATATGATTTAAANCCTGCACCAGGGTTAAGAAGTCAAAGAGTAATTTCTTTAGCTGACGACATAGCTAGNTCTATGCTTGCAGAATCNGTAAGAGTGGCAATGGTTCCTGGTAAAAATGTAATAGGTATTGAATTACCAAATAAGACTAGAGANGTTGTGGTTTTAAGACATATATTAGAAGATGANAAATTTCAATATGCTAGTCAAAAATTACCTCTCTGTTTAGGTAAAGACATAGCCGGTAACCCAGTTGTTGCAGATTTAAGTACAATGCCTCATTTGTTAATTGCAGGCACAACTGGCTCAGGAAAATCAGTTGGTGTTAATTCAATGATAATTTCACTATTATANAAGCANACCCCAGAAAATTGTAGATTTATAATGATTGATCCTAAGATGTTAGAACTATCGGTTTATGATGGAATTCCTCATCTTTTAACCCCAGTTGTCACAGATCCAAAAAAAGCAATTACAGCTCTGAAATGGGCAGTAAGAGAAATGGAAAAAAGATATTCTTTAATGAGTAAGTTAGGTGTAAGAAATATAGAGAATTATAATGATAGATTACAATTAGCTAGAAAAAAAGGAGAAATATTAACACAAAATATTCAGGTAGGGTTTGATTCTGAAACGGGACAACCTATTTTTGAAGAAGAGGAAATAGATCTTACGCCTTTACCATTTATAGTTATTTTAATAGATGAAGTTGCAGATTTAATGCTTGTCGCTGGAAAAGAAATTGAAGCTGCTGTACAAAGATTAGCTCAAATGGCAAGAGCAGCAGGGATTCACGTAGTAATGGCCACACAAAGGCCATCTGTTGATGTAATTACAGGTACAATTAAAGCAAATTTTCCAACTAGAATATCATTTCAAGTTACAAGTAAAATTGATAGCAGAACAATTCTTGGAGAACAGGGTGCAGAACAACTTTTAGGTAAAGGAGATATGTTATTCATGTCATCCGCTAACAGAATTATAAGAATTCATGGCCCATATGTTTCAGAAAAAGAAATAGAGAAAATAAGCAGTGTTTTACGTGCTCAAGGAGAACCTGATTATATTGAGGATATTACTGCTCTTTCCATCGCTCCAGAAGGCGATAACAGCATTTCGGAAAGTGAAGGAGATGAGCTATACAATGAAGCTATAAATATTGTTAAATCTGAGGGGAAAGCTTCAACTAGCTTTTTACAAAGAAAGCTACAAATTGGATATAACAGAGCAGCTAGAATTATTGATATGATGGAAGAAAAAGGAATAGTAAGTAAAGCAAATCATGTTGGTAAGCGAGAGGTGTTATAAAGTTGAAAATTTTTAGATCTGTTATTTTTTTTTGTTTGTATTTAATTTTTACTAATTCAATAGCGGCTGATAAATCTAAAATCATAAGTAAATTAAATAGTATAAATAATATTCAGTTTGATTTTACTCAAAAGACAAATGAAAAAGTAGAAAAAGGAAAATGTGTACTTGCTTTTCCTAGTAAACTAAAATGTATTTATGAAGACAAAAATAAAAAAGAACTTATCGTGAATAAAAAAATGATGGCGATTACACAAAAGAGGTACGGGAAAACACTTTTTTATCCACTCTCGAAGTCCAATTTTATAAATATTCTTAGCAAAAACGAATTAATAAAAATAATAAATGAAAGCAATATCTCCACCGATGATTATTTAAATATTTTTTTAATTAACAAAGACAATTCCAAAACATTAATTAGATTTAATAGAAATGATTTTTTATTAGCTGGATGGGTTTCTTCAGATCAGTATAATAATGAAGTAATATTTGAAATTGAGATTACATCAACTAATCAGATGGTTGATGATAAAATTTTTACTTTACCAAACAAAGGTTAAGCGACGAAATCAATTTGTTCTTTTTTAAATACTTTAAAGCCCCTTGATATATAGTTTGCTAAAGCGAACTTATGGTCCAAAGAACAAGTATGCACCCAGACTTTTTCAGCTTTATTATCAAATGATTGTTTAAGCACATGAGTCAATAACGAAGATCCATATCCTTTAGACCTATACTCACTAAGTATCCCCATATTAATCAGCTCAAATTCTTTATTTTCATGTTTTTCAATTTCATAATAACCAATTAAATCATTGTTATTATCTTCAAGTATCCAGGTATCTAGTAGTGGATTAGACGAATATTTCATCCATTGTTTGTCTGTCCATATGAGTCTATCTCTCCAGAAATGATCTTTCCCAATTTGCTTATAGAAAAATTTATTTATCTCATAATTTTTTTTATTATTTAGAATAATCTTGAAAGAGTTCTGATTTTCAATTTTAATAACTTTATCATTTTTTGAAAATTCGTAATCTAAAAAATACCTTTGAACTTTTTTCATCTTACGCAACCATCTTTCCAATTTTTTCACCTGCAAATATATGAAAATGTAAGTGAGGGACCTCTTGACCACCATCACAACCAATATTTGAAAG
>NZIY01000012.1 GCA_002691795.1 SAR116 cluster bacterium | reverse complement strand
AAGTGAAGACGGAAGCTCCTGCTGAAGAAGTGAAGACGGAAACCCCTGCTGAAGAAGCGAAGACAGAAGCTCCTGCTAAAGAACAAAAATAATCATAGTTTAGATTGCAAAATCAAAAATTTATCTTAGTAGGATCAATTATTGGTAAACATGGATTAAAAGGTTACCTTAAAGTTAAAAGCTTTCTAGAATTTCCTGACCATATTTTTAAATTCAATGAATATTTAATCAATAAACAAGTATTTAGTAAATTATCATTAAAATTCATCAAGAAATCTTATTTTGTCTCCGAATTAATTGGTATTAATAATGTTGAAGAAGCTAATAATTTAATTGAAAAAGATATTTTTGTAAAAAGGGCTTCTTTACCTAAAGAAAAAAAAGATGAAATATATTTAGTTGATTTAATTAACTACAGTGTAAAATTAGAGACTGGAGAAAATTTGGGAAAAGTAATTAAATTTTATGATTTTGGAGCTGGATCTATAATTGAGATTTTAAACGAAAAAGACAAGAAGATGCTACCTTTTTCTAATAAATTTATTTTAAGCATAGATCAAAGTTTTAAAGTAATTACTTTATCTTCTGGTATCAAAACGCTATTGAGTTAAATATGTGGACTGCAAATATTTTAACATTATTTCCTAATCTTTATCCTGGTCCTTTAGGATCATCTATTTTAGGTGATGCTAAAAAAAAAGGTATATGGGATCTTAATATTATAGATATAAAATTATTTTCTGAAAAAAATAAAAGGGTTGATGATACTCCATTCGGCGGAGGTCCAGGAATGGTTATTAAAGCTGATGTAATAGACAGAGCCCTTTTTTCTATTAAATCAAAAAATTTTCCAATATACTATCTATCTCCAAGAGGAGTGAAACTAAATCATGAAATCTCTAAATCTATTTCAAAATTAAATGGGATAACTCTTGTTTGTGGGAAATATGAAGGAGTTGATGAAAGAGTCATTAAACATTATAATATGATCGAAATAAGTGTTGGTGACTATATTTTATCAGGTGGAGATTTAGCGGCCATGGTTCTCATTGATAGCGCAGTTAGATATCTACCAAATGTTTTAGGAAGCCCATTAACGTTAGATGACGAGACGTTCATTAATAATTTATTAGAATATCCTCAATATACAAAACCAAGAAAATGGAAAAATTATAAAGTACCTGAAGTTTTGTTATCTGGAAACCATAAAAAAATAAAAAACTGGAAAATAAAACAATCTGAGGCTATAACAATGCAGAGAAGACCAGATCTTTGGAAAAAATATTTAAAATTGAAGTAGTAATTTTAATATTTTTTTGTTATGTGTTGTCAGCGAAAGGGATTAGTCATGAACATAATAGAAAAAATTGAAAAAGAACAATTAGAAAAAATAAGTTCTGGAAAAGAAATCCCTGATTTTAACCCTGGAGATACAATTAAAGTTGATGTGAAAGTTGTTGAAGGAACTAGAGAGAGGATTCAAGCTTTTGAAGGTGTTTGTATTGCTCGTGGTGGAAAAGGAATTAATAAAACCTTTACTGTAAGAAAAATATCATATGGCGAAGGTGTCGAAAGAGTATTTCCATTATTTTCTCCAAAAATTGCATCTATTACCTTAGTCAGAAAAGGTAGGGTTAGAAGAGCAAAACTTTATTATTTAAGAGACAGAAGAGGTAAAGCAGCCAGAATCGTTGAGAAAATAGAAGTTAAGAAGAAAAATGATGATCGAAAAACTGTTTCTTCTAAACCTAAAACAGTAGTTGCTGAAAAAACTCTTGAAAATGAAGTTGAAACAAAACCTGAAGAAAAGACAGTAGAAATAGAAAATAAAAATTAAATTTGTGAGTTTAATAAGTGTCTAAAACTCTATATGACAAAATTTGGCAAACCCATTTGATAAATGAACAAGATGACGGTACATCTCTAATTTTTATTGATCGACATCTTGTTCATGAAGTAACAAGTCCTCAAGCATTTGANGGCTTAAGACTGTCTAATAGAAAAGTTAATTCACCNCAAAGAACACTTGCCGTTGCAGACCATAATGTCCCTACATTAGATAGAGAATTGGGTATTAAAGAAGAAGATTCACGAATACAAGTAGAAGAACTAGATAANAATGNTGAGCAGTTTTCAATACCTTATTTTAGCATGAATGATCCTAGACAAGGTATNGTTCATGTTATTGGTCCAGAGCAAGGTTTTACGCAGCCAGGNATGACAATNGTTTGTGGAGATAGTCATACTGCAACTCATGGAGCTTTTGGATCTNTAGCTTTTGGAATTGGAACATCTGAAGTTGAACANGTTCTTGCTACTCAAACGTTAATTCAAAAAAAAGCAAATAACATGCTTATNAATATAAATGGCAATCTTGATAAAATGGTTACGTCGAAAGATTTAATTCTTTATATNATAGGAAAAATTGGTACTGCAGGTGGAACAGGATGTGTAATTGAATATTCTGGTGAAGCATTGAGNAANATGTCAATGGAAAGCCGAATGACNATTTGCAATATGTCTATAGAGGCTGGTGCTAGGGCTGGGATGATAGCACCTGATGATGTAACATTTAACTATCTTTTTGATANACCAATGTCACCAAAAAATAACGATTGGGATAATGCTATTAGNTGGTGGAAAACGTTGCCTTCAGATAAAGGCGCAAAATTTGACAAGGTTATAGATATAGATGCATCAAAAGTCAGTCAAACAATTACTTGGGGAACTAGCCCTGAAGAGATAGTAAGTATTGATGGTTCAATTCCTAATCCAGACAAAATAATTGATGAANTAAAACAAAATAAAATTAAAAGATCAATTGAGTATATGGGTTTGACTGCTGGACAAAAAATATCTGATGTTGAAATCAACACAGTTTTTATAGGTTCTTGTACTAATTCTAGAATTGAAGATATAAGATCAGCAGCTGAAATNATTGAAGGTAAAAAAGTTAATAGTAATGTTAAAGCAATGGTAGTTCCTGGATCTGGACTTGTAAAAAAACAAGCTGAAGAAGAAGGTCTTGACAAAGTGTTTAAGAATGCTGGGTTTGAATGGCGTGAGCCTGGTTGTTCCATGTGTCTCGCTATGAATTCTGATAAGCTTAATGAAGGTGATAGATGTGCNAGTACTTCTAATAGAAATTTTGAAGGTAGACAAGGTAAAGGTGGTAGAACACATCTCGTAAGCCCAGAAATTGCAGCTGCTTCTGCCATTACAGGAAAATTAACAGACCCAAGAAATGTGATTTAAATGGATAAATTTAAAACATTTAAAGGAATAGCAGCACCATTTAATATNTTAAATGTTGACACTGATAANATTATNCCAAANCAGTTTTTGACAACAATTAAAAGAACAGGTCTAGGCAAACATTTGTTTGATGANATGAGATATCAAAAAGATGGTTCTAAAAATTCTACTTTTGTNCTAAATCAAAAACCTTACGATNAAAGTAACATATTAATTGCTGGAGATAATTTNGGCTGTGGTTCGAGTAGGGAACATGCNCCNTGGGCTTTAAAAGATTTTGGAATAAGNTGTATTATTTCAACTTCTTTTGCTGATATNTTTTATAATAATTCTTTTAAAAATGGTCTTNTACCAATTATGGTAACAAAAGNTGAGAGGNATGCGCTNTTAGAAGATGCAAANGATAANGAAAACCCAGAAATTGAAATTGATTTAGAAAGTCAAGAAATTNGAAGACCTAATGGNGCNAAAATTAANTTTAAAATTGATTCCTTTAGAAAGAAGTGTTTATTAGAAGGGTTGGATGACATAGGTTTAACTGAACTTCACGAAAATAAAATCAAGNTNTTTGAANAAANTCGTAAAGCNAAACAACCTTGGCTATAAAACTAANTTATGAAGAATAATAAAAAAATAATGATACTTGCTGGTGATGGTGTAGGGCCAGAAGTAGTTAATGAAACAAAAAGAATTTTGAACTGGTTTGATGATAATTTAAATTTATCATTTGATTTAGATGAAGGTTTAGTTGGAGGAGCATCTTATGAAAAGTTTGGTGTGCCTTTGACAGATGAAACTCTAGCAGATGCAATGTCCGCGGATGCTGTCTTATTTGGTTCCGTAGGCGGGCCAAAATATGATGATGTTCCATTTGATAAAAGACCAGAAAGTGGTTTACTTAAGTTAAGGAAGGAGATGGATCTTTTTGCAAATTTAAGACCCGCAATGGTNTTTCCAGCGTTGGCAGATTCATCAACTTTAAAAAAAGAAATTGTTTCAGGATTAGATATTTTAATTCTTAGAGAACTCACTGGNGGTATTTATTTTGCTGAACCAAGAGGAATTGAAGATTTGTCTAATGGAGAAAAAAAAGGTTTTGACACTAACCTTTATACNACAAGGGAAATTGAAAGAATAGGTAGAGTTGCTTTTGATTTAGCNAGATTTAGAAATAAAAAAGTTACATCTGTAGAAAAATCTAATGTAATGATGTCAGGAGTTCTCTGGAAACAAGTTATGTCGTCTCTTTATGAAAAAGAAGGTAATGGAATATCTCTTGATCACATGTATGCTGATAATTGTGCGATGCAATTAGTTAGAAATCCAAAGCAATTTGATGTAATTGTTACAGATAATTTATTCGGTGACATTCTGTCAGATTGTTCTGCCATGCTTACAGGCTCTCTTGGAATGCTTCCATCTGCTAGTCTTGGATCTAAAGATGATAAAACTGGAAAAAGATATGCCTTGTATGAACCGGTTCACGGATCCGCTCCTGATATTGCAGGTAAAGGAATCGTTAATCCNATAGCCCAAATCTTAAGTTTTTCAATGCTTTTAAGATACTCTTTTGAATTAAATAAAGAAGCCNACCTTCTTGAAAAAGCTGTNTCTTTAACATTAGAGGAAGGTTATAGGACTAAAGATTTAGCAAGTNAAAGTAACAAAATAGTAGGCACATCTGAAATAACAGATGTGATCATTAACAAGTTGAAAGATTTATCTTAAGTAATGGATTATAATATTGCTATTGTTGGCGCTACAGGGGCAGTTGGNAGGGAGATGATGGAAATTCTCTCTTATAGAAAATTCCCTTGCAAAAAAATCTATGCTTTAGCCTCAAAATCTTCTTTAGGAAAAGAAGTTTCTTTTGGCGAGGATAAGGTATTAAAGGTAGAGGCTCTTGAAGATTTTGATTTTAGTAAAGTTGATATTGCTTTGTTTTCAGCTGGTTCAAATGTATCAAAAAAATATGCTCCGATTGCTAGTAAAAAAAATTGCGTGGTTNTAGATAATTCTTCATTTTTTAGAATGGATCAAGATGTCCCCTTAATTGTGCCAGAGGTTAATCCACATCACATTGATGACTTCAAAAAAAAAAATATAATAGCTAATCCAAATTGTTCAACAATACAAATGGTAATAGCCTTGAAACCTTTGCACGAAAAGTTTAAAATAAAAAAAGTTTTTGTGTCTACTTATCAAGCTGTTTCAGGTGCAGGTAAAGCAGCTATGGATGAATTGTTTAATCAAACTAAAGGTGTATATGTTAATGACGTCTCTACTCCCGAACAGTTTACAAAAAAGATCTCCTTTAATGTAATTCCACACATAGATGTTTTTATGGAAAATGGTTCAACAAAGGAAGAATGGAAAATGTCTGTTGAGACAAATAAGATTTTAGATAAAAACATTCAAGTTACTGCACATTGCGTTAGAGTACCTGTTTTTATAGGTCATAGTGAAGCGATATTTATAGAATGCGAAAAAGAAATTAACGAGGATGAAGCAAGAAAAATTCTACGAAAAGCTGATGGTGTCACTGTAGTAGATCATAGAGCAGATGAAGGGTATGTAACTCCAGCAGAGGTTGCAGGTGAAGATGATGTTTACGTAAGTAGAATCAGGCAAAATAATTTTGATAGTAGAAACCTAGTGTTTTGGTGTGTTTCTGATAACCTAAGAAAAGGAGCCGCACTAAATGCAGTTCAAATTGCTGAATTATTAATTTCTAGAAATTTAGTTAATAAAAAGTAGAAATATTTATGGAGTTTTTGTGGATATTTGTAGCTATATTTGCTGCAGCATTGCAAACATTTAGATCTGCTTTTCAGAAGAGGATGATACCAGAGATTGGTAAATTTGGGGCAACTTACATAAGATTTATTTATGCTCTTCCATTTACATTTTTGATCTTCATTTTTTGGTTCTACATACTTGATAATATTANCCCNGANTTAAATGAGAAAGCCATTATATATTGCTTNATAGGCGCGTTGTGCCAANTTTTATTTACATTATTACTNATGATTATATTTTCATATAGAAATTTTGCAGCNGGTATTGCCTTTTCTAAAACAGAAGTTTTGTTTGCTGCTTTAATCGAAACATTTTTTTTAAATATANTATTTTTACCGATCATAAATATAGGAATTATTNTAGGAGTTTTTGCTGTTATATTTCTATCCGTTGCNAAAGAAACTACAAGTATTAAAGATACATTCATAAAAATTAGTAAATCATTTTTTACTTTTTCAACCTTAATTGGAGTTTTAACAGGGTTAATTTTAGCTGGTTCTACAGTAGGTTACAGAATGGCTATAGTCAATGTTGATGGTCCAATACTTGATGCAACAATCTTCTTGTCAATGCTTGCCGTATTTATTCAATCAATTTTAATGGGTATTTGGCTATTTTATTACAAACAGGATGAATTTAAACTAGTTTTTAAATTTTGGAAAAAATCCTTACCCGCGGGTATTTGTGGAAGTGGTGCTACTGCCGGATGGTTTTTAGGCTTTGCACTTGCAACTGCTGCAGAAGTCAGAGCAGTAGGACAAGTTGAATTAATTTTTTCAATTCTTATTTCATTGTTGTTTTTTAAAGAAAAAATTCAAAAAACCGAGTTTTTTGGTATTTTAATGTTAATCTTTTCAATATTGTTAATAATATATGCAAAACTTTAAATTTAGTGTAATTATTAATTGAATGATTTAATTTGCAATTGTATAAAAATAAAATGAATCAACAAAGACCTCTATCACCTCATTTACAAGTTTACAAACCTCAAGTTACATCCGTTTTATCTATTTTTCATAGAATAACAGGTGTGGCGCTTAGTTTTGGGTTAGTGTTATTGGTAGGTTGGATTTTTTCTTTATCTTTGGGTGAAAGTATTTTTAATTATTATTCTTTATTTTTAGAATCATGGCTAGGTCTTTTAGTTATGTTTTCATTTACTTTTGCTTTAAACTATCATTTTTGTAATGGTGTAAGACATTTATTTTGGGATGCAGGTTACGGCTATGAAATTTCAACTGTGTATAAAAGTGGTTTAGCAGTTGTGATAATTTCATTATCATTAACGTGTACAATTTGGTTTTTTATTGTGACAAATAATGTTTGAAAATAAAAATAAAACTAATGAATTTCATAGTGGGATCTCTCATTGGAAAGTTCAAAGAATTTCAGCAATGATCAACATTCCATTAGTAATATGGTTTGTTATTTCTGTTTTATCTCTAAAGGAGTACAGTTTTAACGAAAATGTTAATTGGTTAATGCAACCAATTAATTGCATTTTGGTAACTTTAATGTTAACTTCGTTACTATATCATTCATCTTTAGGGCTTCAAGTTGTAATTGAAGATTACATATCTGATTTAAAAATCAGGAAATTTTTAATACTTTCTTCAAAAACTACATTTTTTTTATTATTAGCCATTTCAATTGGATCGATAATTAATATATATATTAAGTAACTAATTAAGGATTATTATGACAAATTATGAAATAGTTGACCATGAATATGACGTAATCGTCGTAGGTGCAGGTGGTGCAGGTTTACGAGCAACCGTTGGAATGGTAACAAAAGGTTTTAAAACAGCTTGTATTTCGAAAGTTTTTCCTACAAGGAGTCATACAGTTGCTGCACAGGGAGGAATTGGTGCAGCTTTGAATAATATGGGTGAAGGTGATAGTTGGAAATATCACATGTATGACACTGTTAAAGGGTCCGATTGGTTAGGTGATCAAGATGCAATTGAATATATGTGTAAAAATGCCATTCCGTCAGTAATTGAACTTGAAAACTATGGTGTCCCATTTTCAAGAACAGAAGAAGGAAAAATTTATCAAAGACCTTTTGGTGGTCATACCCTAGAGCATGGTAAAAGCATGGCACGTCGTGCATGTGCAGCTGCAGATAGAACAGGTCACGCCATTTTACATACACTTTATCAACAATGTTTAAAACATGATGCAGAGTTTTTTATTGAATATTATGCACTTGATCTTTTAATGGACATAGACGGTGCTTGCAAAGGTATAATGGCAATAAGTTTAGAGGACGGAAAACTGCATAGATTTAGAGCGCATAAAACTGTATTAGCTACTGGTGGTTATGGAAGAGTATACTTTTCGTGTACTTCAGCCCATACCTGTACTGGAGACGGAAATGCAATGGTTTTAAGAGCTGGGTTGCCATTACAAGATATGGAGTTTGTTCAGTTCCATCCAACAGGTGTATATGGTGCAGGAGTTTTGATAACTGAAGGAGCAAGAGGTGAAGGTGGTTATCTAACTAATTCAGAAGGCGAAAGATTCATGGAAAGATTTGCTCCAACTGCTAAAGATTTAGCTAGTAGGGACGTGGTTTCAAGAGCAATGACGATTGAAATAAATGAAGGAAGAGGTATTGGACCAAAAAAAGATCATATAAATTTACATTTGCATCACATTGATCCAGAAACTTTGCATAAGAGATTGCCAGGTATAAGTGAAACTGCGAAAATATTTTGCGGCGTAGATGTTACAAAAGAACCGATACCAGTTCTTCCTACGGTTCATTATAATATGGGTGGAATACCCACAAATTTTCATGGTGAAGTCTTATCACCAACTGATGANGACCAACATAAAGTTGTGCCTGGATTAATGGCGATAGGTGAGGCTGCATGTGTTTCTGTTCATGGTGCAAATCGATTAGGAACGAACTCCTTACTTGATATAGTNGTTTTTGGAAGGGCGGCTGCAATGCGAGCTAATGACACATTAAAAAAAGGTCAAAAACACTCTTCTTTAGATGAGGACATATCAGATCAAATAATCAGTCGTTTAGATAAAGCTCGTTTTTCAAAAGGAGATGCTTCTGTTGGTGAGGTAAGATCAGCCATGCAAAATGCTATGCAAAAACATGCAGCTGTTTTTAGATCAAATGAATCTCTTCAAGAAGGTGTTATTAAGATAGATAAAATTAGTAAAGATATGAAAAATGTTGGAATAAAAGATAAATCATTAATTTTTAACACAGATTTAATTGAATCACTTGAGTTAGACAACCTTATGCAACAAGCAATGGTAACAATGAGATCAGCTGACCAAAGAAAAGAATCTCGAGGAGCTCATGCTCATGAAAACTTTCCGAACAGAGATGACAAAGATTGGATGAAACATACAGTTATGTGGCTAGATAAAGATAAGAAATCGAAATTGTCGTACAGAGATGTTACTCTAAATACTTTATCTAACGAAGTTTCAACAATACCACCAGTTGCAAGAGTTTATTAGTAAGGAGAAGATTAAATGGCTGAGTTTACTTTACCTGAAAACTCAAAAATAATAAAAGGTAAATCCTTTTCTTATAAGGGGGAATCAGAAAACAAAAAAGAATTCAATATCTATAGATGGTCCCCAGATGATACTGAAAACCCTAGGATTGATACATACACAATAGATATGGATGATTGTGGCCCAATGGTTTTAGATGCTCTAATTAAAATTAAGGATGAAATAGATTCTTCATTAACTTTCAGAAGATCTTGTCGAGAAGGCATTTGTGGGTCTTGCTCAATGAATGTCGATGGAACAAACACTTTAGCCTGTTTGAAATCAATTGATGATGTTAAGGGTTCAGTTAATATTTATCCTTTACCTCATATGCCTGTTATAAAAGATTTAGTTCCTGATCTTACAAATGCATATAAGCAACTCGAATCTGTTAAGCCATGGTTACAAACTGATGACAACCCGATAAACGGTGAAGAAAGAAATCAAACACCTAAAGAAAGAGAAAAGTTAGACGGACTATGGGAATGTGTACTTTGTTTTTCTTGTTCAACATCTTGTCCATCATATTGGTGGAATGGTGATAAATATTTAGGACCAGCAGTTTTGTTGCAAGCTTATAGATGGATAGCTGATAGTAGAGATAAAAATAAAAAAGAAAGACTAAAAGAATTAGAAGATTCTTTTAAACTTTATAGGTGTCATACAATAATGAATTGCACCAAAACGTGTCCAAAAGGTTTAAATCCAGCAAAAGCTATTGGTGAAATTAAAAAACTTCAGTTAGAAACTTGATATTTTATTAAGGTTTGTTTGTGAATGGTCAAAGAGATACAATCTTTGANATAGCAAAGAATATGAAACTGGACCTTGATGAAGGTCAAAGAATCATTAGCGAAAATTTAGATAAACTTACAACAGATCTTATACAAAAATCCAAAAAGTTTTCCTTCCCATTCTTTAAAAACTCTAGTGATTTTAGAGGATTTTATATTTATGGAGGAGTTGGAAGAGGAAAATCAATGATTATGGATATTTTTTTTGAAAATATTAGATTAGAGAAGAAGAGGCGAATACACTTTCATGATTTTATGAAAGAAGTTCATTCTAAAATATATTCTATAGGTCAAAAAAATAAAAAAATTGATCCAGTACAAGTCTTTGCAAGACAATTTGTAGAAAAATCAAAATTGTTATGTTTTGATGAAATGGAAATCCGGGATATTGCTGATGCAATGATTATCTATAGATTATTTAAAAGCTTATTCTCAATGGGGTTAATTCTGGTAACAACNTCTAATCAGCCTCCGGAAAATTTATATAAAAATGGACTTCACAGAGANAGNTTTTTACCATTTATAGATTTAATTAATCAAAATATGAAAGTATCACAAATCAAGGAAGGAAAGGATTGGAGAAAATCTTTACTTACAGGTAAAAAAACTTGGTTAAATCCAATAAATTCTTCAAATACAAAAATTGCTCAAAAAATATTTGAACAGTTAACCAAAGGTTTTAATGTAAAAGAAGATCAAATAATAGTATCTGGCAGAAAAATTAAAATTCCTAATTCTGCAGGTGGCATTGCAGCATTTGACTTTAAAGATTTATGTGAAAAACCCTTAGCTGCATCAGATTATGTAGAATTAGCTGATAAATACAAAGGATTTTTAATCAATAATATCCCTAGTTTAGGTNAAAATCAAAACAATGAATCAAGAAGGTTTATGTGGCTTATAGATGCACTCTATGACCGAAAATGTTTTCTAATTGCTACATCAGAGGTTGACATAAAAAAACTATACACTGGAACAGAATGGAAGTTTGAGTTTAGTCGAACAATCTCAAGATTACTTGAAATGTCTCAGGTGAAAGAAAATTGATTTAGATAGCTTGATTATAATTCAAAACGAAGTATTGTATTTGATAAAGTTTGAAAGAGTATTTTATGAGAAGAAAAAAAATATCACTAATTGGATCAGGCAATATTGGAGGTACTCTAGCTCATTTATTTGCCATGAAAGAATTGGGTGATGTAATGTTATTTGATATTGCTGAAGGAATTCCTCAAGGTAAAGCATTAGACTTACAGCAATCAGGACCAGTTGAANCATTTGATGTAAAAGTAGAAGGAACTAATGATTATTCAGATCTTAAGGACAGCGATGTTGTTGTAGTTACNGCGGGTGTTCCTAGGAAGCCTGGAATGAGTAGAGATGATTTAGTTGAAATAAATACAAAAGTTATGAAGCAGGTTGGACAAGGAATAAAAAATAATTGTCCTGGTGCTTTTGTAATCTGTATAACAAATCCACTTGATGCNATGGTAGGTGTTCTTCAAAGAGCGTCTGGATTGTCTACAAATATGATTGTTGGTATGGCTGGAGTTCTAGACTCAGCAAGATTCAGATATTTTTTAGCAGAGGAATTTAATATTTCGATGACAGATGTATCAGCTTTTGTGTTAGGTGGACATGGAGATACCATGGTNCCTTTAGTTAGATACTCTACAGTAGCTGGCATTCCAATTCCAGATCTTCTAGAAATGGGATGGAGTACTCAGAAGAAAATTGATGATATTGTTCAAAGGACAAGAGATGGTGGCGCTGAGATTGTTGGCNTGTTAAAAACAGGCTCAGCTTTTTATGCTCCTGCAGAATCTGCTGTTCAAATGGCAGATGCATTTTTAAAAGATAAGAAAAAACTTTTACCATGTGCAGCGTTTGTNGATGGTCCTTATAACTTAGATGGAATATATGTNGGAGTTCCAGTAGTTATAGGAAAAGAAGGTGTAGAAAGAATTGTAGAAATTAATTTAAGTGACGAAGAAGAACAAATGTTTAATCATTCAGTTGAATCCGTAAAAAAATTAAATGAACTTGCGCAAAATTTTGAAAAATAGGTAGTATAAATTATGAATATTCATGAGCATCAAGCTAAGGGACTACTAAAAAAATTTGGTGTTTTAGTACCAGATGGATATCCAGCTTTCACAGTTGAAGAGGCAGTTAACAATGCCAAAAAACTCCCTGGCCCAGTTTATGTTGTTAAAGCACAAATTCATGCGGGAGGTAGAGGTAAAGCTGGAGGCGTTAAAGTTGTTAAAAATATTGAAGAAGTTGAAAAAGTTTCTCAAGAAATTTTAGGAAAAGTTTTNATTACACCTCAAACTGGTCCTAAAGGTAAAAAAGTTCAGAGATTATACATTGAAGATGGGTGTCAAATTGATAAAGAGTTNTATTTTTCAATTTTAGTTGACAGAAATTCAGGNTGTATTTCTATTATTTCTTCAACTGAAGGTGGAGTAAATATTGAAGAAGTTGCTGAAAAAACACCAGAAAAAATTNTTAAAGTTAGAATTGATCCTAAAGGTGGGTTTATGCCATTTCATGCAAGAATTATTGCTAATGGGTTAAAACTGTCAGGTGATGCGTTTAAACAAAGTTATAGCTTTTTTTCTAAAATTTATAAAACATTTGTTGATTTAGATGCNAGTTTAATAGAAATAAATCCACTTGTTCTTTCAAAAGAAAATAAATTAATCGCCCTTGATGCAAAGATGTCCTTCGATAATAATAGTTTATTTCGACAACCAGAAGTTTTAGAGCTCAAAGATGAAACAGAAGAAGAGTCCTCTGAGACAATAGCTAAAAAATACGATTTAGCATATATAAAATTAGATGGTGAAATTGGTTGTTTAGTCAATGGTGCTGGANTAGCTATGGCAACTATGGATATCATAAATCTTAAAGGATCATCACCAGCTAATTTTTTAGATGTAGGTGGAAGCGCTACTAAAGACAAAGTTAAAGAAGCATTCAAGATAATTCTGTCTGACCAAGCTGTTAAAGGTATTTTAGTTAATATATTTGGTGGTATAATGAGATGTGATATTATTGCAGAGGGAGTTGTGGCAGCGGCCAGTGATTTGGCGCTTGATAAACCCCTTGTGGTAAGACTTTCAGGAACAAACGTAGAGAAGGGAAAAGAGATTTTATCTAAATCTGATCTACAAATTATTTCAGCCGATGATCTCGATGATGCGGCTGAGAAAATAGTAAGAGCTGTAAAAGGATAATAGATGTCAATCTTAGTTAACAAAAATACAAAAGTTATTTGTCAAGGTTTTACTGGTGGCCAAGGTACATTCCACTCTGAACAAGCTATCGCTTATGGNACAAACATGNTTGGNGGNGTAACACCTGGNAAAGGTGGTTTAAAACATTTAGATTTACCAGTATTTAATACGGTTAAAGAAGCTAATAATAATTTAGAAATTGACGCTTCAGTTATTTATGTTCCTCCACCATTTGCAGCAGATTCTATAATTGAAGCAATTGATGCAAAAATACCATTAATCATTTGTATTACTGAGGGTATACCAGTTCAGGATATGATAAGAGTAAAGAATTTTCTTAAGGACTCCAGTTCAAGACTCATAGGCCCAAATTGTCCAGGAATAATTACACCTGGAGAATGTAAAATTGGGATTATGCCTGGTTCAATTCATAAACCAGGTAAAATAGGAATTGTATCTAGATCGGGAACANTGACATATGAAGCTGTTGACCAAACAACTGCTGTAGACTTAGGTCAGTCAACGTGTGTTGGTATNGGTGGTGATCCATTAAATGGAACAAACTTTATTGATTGTTTAGACTTGTTTTTGTTAGATGATCAAACTGAAGCAATTTTAATGATAGGTGAAATCGGAGGTTCTGCAGAAGAAGAAGCTGCAGAATTTCTAAAAAATCATAAAATTAAAAAACCTGTTGCAGGATTTATTGCAGGAAGAACAGCCCCACCTGGTCGTACGATGGGTCATGCAGGTGCTATAGTAAGTGGTGGTAGTGGAGATGCAGATTCTAAAATAGCTAAATTCAAAGAATGTGAAATTGAAGTAGCTAATTCACCATCAGATCTTGGTAAAGCTGTTTTGAGAGCTATTGATAAAACATAGTAAATTAACTTGATTATGAGTTAAATTTGATGTGTATAATAAGGTTTATGATATAACTCAATTAATAGGTTAATTTTATGTTAGATAAAAATTTAGATCAATCATTTCTTTCAGGCTCAAATTCTGTTTTTATAAATGATTTGCTGAATAAGTGGGAAAATGACCCAAAATCTGTACCTGAAGAGTGGTCAAATTGGTTTAAAGAAATTGGATCTGAAATTGCTGATAAAGGGCCGAGCTGGTCAAAAGAGAAAAATAGAGTTATAGGTGCTGTTGATATAGAGGAATCTGTGAAAACAGTTGCTCAAGGCGTGGCTGGAAAAGGTAAAATTTCTGCATCTGATTTAAGATCAGCGACAACTGATTCTTTGAGGGCAATAATGTTAATTAGAGCTTACAGAATAAGAGGTCACTTGCTAGCTAATCTAGATCCTTTAAAATTATATGAGCCTGACATTCATCCAGAACTTGATCCAAAAACGTATGGCTTTAAGGAAGAAGATTGGGATAGACCAATTTTTATAGATAATGTTTTGGGAATGGAGAGTGCATCATTAAAGGAAATAATGGATATCCTAAAGGAAACTTATTGTGGTTCAATAGGTGTTGAGTTCATGCATGTTCAAGATCCATCTCAAAAAGCTTGGATCCAAGAAAGAATTGAATCTATTAGAAATACTACTCAGTTCACAGATAATGGTAAAAAAGCTATTTTTGAACGTTTAGTTGGTGCAGAAACATTTGAACAATTTCTTCATAAAAAATATGCTGGAACTAAACGATTTGGTCTAGACGGATCAGAGTCTGTTGTTCCAGCTATCGAGCAAATATTAAAGCGTGGTAGTCAGCTAGGCATGAAAGAAGTTGTAATTGCAATGGCTCACCGAGGAAGATTAAATCTTTTATATAATATATTAAATAAACCCTTTAGAGCAATTATTTCTGAGTTTTTGGGTAATCAGGCAAACCCAGAAGAAGCAGGTGGGTCAGGAGATGTTAAGTATCACATGGGTGCTTCCGCTGATAGAGAGTTTGATGGTAATAACGTACATTTATCGTTACAAGCAAATCCGTCTCATTTAGAAGTAGTAGCTCCTGTTGTTATTGGAAGAGTCCGTGCAAAACAAAATCAACATAATGATACTAATGACAGATTATCAGTGTTGGGCATTGTGTTACATGGGGACGCTGCTTTTGCAGGTCAAGGAATAGTGGCTGAGACTTTTGATTTTTCTGGACTTAGGGGGTACAGAACAGGTGGTACTATTCACATAGTTGTAAAT
>NZIY01000011.1 GCA_002691795.1 SAR116 cluster bacterium | reverse complement strand
ACTGTAAAAGATAAAAATGGCATGATTATCTCATTTATAAATTCCTTATTTGACCAATTTGGAAGTTCAATTACAGTTCCTAAAACTGGGATTTTACTCCATTGCAGAGGAAAAAGTTTTTCTTTAAAAGCGGGTCATCCTAATCAAATTTATCCAAGGAAAAGGCCTTTACACACAATTATACCTGGAATGATTGGACAGAATCAGAATATTGTGGGTTCATTTGGTGTAATGGGAGGACATTATCAAGCAGCAGGACATGCATTCATTTTGTCTCAAATTTTAGATTTTTGTTTAAGCCCACAATGTGCTTTGGATTTACCAAGAATTTATCCAAACAATGGAACACTTGATATTGAAGGAAATTTTGATTTAGATTTAATTGAAGAATTGAAAAATAAAGGCCATAAAGTTAATTATCCTGCATTGCCAATTGGAGGTGGGCAAATCATTATTAATGATATTGATAATGGTATATCTATAGGTGCTAGTGATTGGAGAAAAGACGGTATTGCTTTAGGATTATAAAAAATATAAAAGAGATAATATGCAACCATTAAATTTCACTGACAAAAAACTGATTTCAGAATTAACAGCAAAGATGCTTTTTGAAATTGAAGCAGTTCACTTCAGAAGTGATAAGCCATATATATTCACTTCTGGTACAGCTAGTCCAGTATATATAGATTGTAGAAAAATAATATCTTATCCAAGAGTAAGAANTACTTTNATGGATTTTGGNGCTNCTNTNCTNGCNNAGAATGTNGGTTTTGAACAATTTGATGCNGTTGCNGGNGGNGAAACNGCNGGNATACCTTTTGCTGCATTTATNGCNGAGAGANTNAGNNTACCAATGCAATATGTNAGAAAAAAACCAAAAGGTTTTGGAAGAGATGCATTAATTGAAGGAGACATAAAAAAAGGTCAGAGAATTCTTCTGGTTGAAGATCTTACTACAGATGGTGGTAGTAAGCTTAATTTTGCTAATGCTATTAGAAAAGCGGGAGCTATTGTAAATCATACATTTGTAATATTCTATTATGACATTTTTAAAGATACAATTACATCTCTTAAGCAAAATGAATTGAACTTGCATTATCTTGCAACTTGGTGGGATGTGTTAAATTGTGCAAAAAATCTTAAAAAATTCGATGATAAAACTATCAAGGCAGTGGAAAGTTTTTTGCATGATCCCAAAGAATGGTCTAAAAAAAATGGTGGAAAATAATTAATTATTTCCTTTTGTTTTAACTTCTCTAATTGTTATAAATAAGCAAGAAAAGATTATCAATATTGAGCCATAAATTTGATTAGATGTTGGGATTTCTTCCCAAATAAAATATCCGAAAATTCCTGCTAAAGGTATAGAGATGTACCTTAGGGTCACTAAAATAGTAGCTTCCGCATATTTATAACTTGTTGCCATAAAATATTGAACAAATGAACCAATTAATCCTAAAATTATTAAAATAATTAAAAAATAATTTAGATTGAACAATATTTGATAATCATGTGTGCCTTTCTGACCAATAAAACTTGATCCAAAAAAAACTACAACACAAACAACAAATAAAGAAATAATACAATTATGTATCAAAGCAGTTGTTGTAGGATGTTCAGTTTTACCTAATTTTCTCAATATTAANGCAAGACCAGCGTGAGTAATTGCACTTATTGTAGCTAAAGTTAAACCAAGTGAAGATAAATTACTTGTACCATTTATTATTCCGATAGGGTTAGTCATCAAATATACACCAAAAAGACCTATTAAAACAGCTATCCATCTTTTGATGCCAATTTTTTCACCTAATATTGTTGGAGCTAAAATAGTAACAAATATTGCAGAACTTTGAGCAAGAGCTGTTACTAAACCGANAGGNATAAGCTGAAGAGATAAAAAAACAAGTAGCATGGTTATTAAACCAAAGATGGATCTTAGAATTACATTTAGCCAGTTATTAACTTTTAATAATTCTTTATTTCTAGCTACTAATGCAAAAATAAAAAGGAGCGGTAATGAAAAAACAAAACGCCCAAATAAAATTATAAGAAAATCAACATCAAACGTTAATTCCTTAATTATCATATGTGTAACTAAGGCTAATATAATACCAATTAAACCTATTAAAGAACCAAGAATATTATCTGACATGAAAATGTATTACTTTACTATATAAGTTATGTTGATTATATATCATTTAAGTTCAATTGTCAGATACACGTGTAAAAATAATATATATATACTATGAATAGAAAATTTAAAATTGGAATTGTAGGTATTGGAAAAATATTTAACAAACACTACAAGGTATTAAAAAAACTCAAAAAATATTATGATTTAAAATGTGTGTGTGAGATAGATGAAGACAAGATTTCCAAAATGAAAAGTAATTTAGATATTCCAATTTATCAAACATTAGATCAAATGGTTAAAAACAATTCTTTAGATTTAGTGTCTTTATGCACACCTAGTGGAATTCATGCAGAGCAGGCAATATTTTTATCAGAACATAAAATTGATATTGCAACTGAAAAGCCTATTGCTATAAATTTAAATGATGCTGATGACATGATAAAATCATGTGAATACAATGGCGTTAATCTATTTGTGGTGAAACCTTTAAGGTATAACAAAGTTGTTAATTTGATAAGAAATGCAGTTTCTGAAAATCGTTTTGGAAAAATACACCTAATTAATATGAATATTTTCTGGACTCGTCCTCAGTCGTATTATGATGAAGCTAATTGGCGAGGAACAATTCAACTTGATGGTGGTGCATTAATGAATCAGGCTAATCACTATATAGATATTTTAAACTATTTGTTTGGAATTCCAGAAGAAATTCAATGTTTTAGTAAAACTGAAAGAAATATTGAAACAGAAGATAGCACCATATTAAATATTAAATGGAGCAATGGTATTCTGTGTTCAGTAAATGTAACCATGCTAACTTTTGAAAAAAATTTGGAAGATAGTATAACTATTATAGGAGAAGATGGTACTGTTAAAGTTTCTAGTATTTCTAAAAATATAGTTGATTTTTGGAAATTTAAAAGTTCAAAAAATTATGATAATAATTTTAGTCAAATTGAAGAATTTGATCCATTATTGGGTCATGAAAATTTTTATAATGATGTTTATTATAAGCTAAATGAAATTAATAAAAAATTCATCGATCTAAAATCTAGGGAAACTTTGAAAATTATAGTTGATGCGATCAATTCAAGCAAAATAAANAAATCCGTAAAAATTTCTTTATGAGTNTACCTCAATATTATAAGCANGAAACCGCCATTGTTGATAAAGGAGCTTTAATAGGTGCAAATACAAAAATATGGCACTGGTCNCATATTTCTTCAAACGCAAATATAGGCAGAAACGTATCTATTGGACAGAATGTATTTGTNTCTGGNAAGGCTAAAATAGGTGATAATTGTAAAATTCAAAATAATGTAAGCNTATANGACAATGTNATTTTAGAAAATTTTGTTTTTTGTGGTCCTAGTGTNGTTTTTACAAATGTCTATAATCCAAGATCNATGATTAGTAGAAAAAAAGAATATAAAGATACTCTTGTTAAGAGAGGATCAACGTTAGGGGCTAACTCTACAATTATATGTGGTTCTACACTTGGCGANTTTTCTTTTATTGCTGCTGGTTCAGTTGTTAAGACTAATGTTAAAGCTTATGCTTTAGTTGCTGGTAATCCTGCATCCCAAAAAGGATGGATGACAGAGTATGGTATTAGAATTCCAAATATATTAAATGAAAATGATACTTATTTCTGTGAATACGAAAAAAAAACATATATGTTAAAGAATAAATTACTTATCAAAATTTAAATTTTATGGATATAAGAGGAAAAAAATTAGTACTTATTGGTGGAGCNGGNTTAATAGGATCACANACNCTTGATACCTTAGTAAAGGAAGACGTAAAAGAAATTTTGATTTATGATAATATGTCCCGAGGCTCTTTTCAAAACATTGAAACACAATTAAATGATCCAAGAGTTAAACTATACGAAATTGGTGGTGATATTTTACAACCTGATATTTTAGAGNCGGCTTTAGAAAATGCTGACGGAGTGTTTCATTTTGCTGCATTATGGTTGTTGCAATGTCATAATTTNCCACAAGCTGCATTTGAGGTAAATATNAGGGGATCATTTAANGTTATTGAAGCATGTATAAAAAAAAATGTTAAAAAATTAATTTATAGTTCTTCAGCCTCAGTTTATGGAGATGCTAATTATGAACCTATGGATGAAACCCATCCCTTAAATAATAAAAATTTTTACGGAGCTACTAAAATTGCTGTTGAAGCTATTTTAAGATCATATCATCATAGATATGAGTTAGATTACATTGGCCTGAGGTACATGAATGTCTATGGATCTAGACAAGATTATAAAGGGGCATATATAGCAGTTATTATGAAGATGCTAGATTCTATTGATAAAGGTGAAAGTCCAAAAATTTTTGGAACAGGAGCAGAGTCTTTTGACTTCATCAATGTTAAAGATTGTGGTCGGGCAAATGTTTGTGCAATAAAATCAGATTACAAAGATGAATTCTACAACGTAGGCACAGGAAAAAAAACAAGTTTAAAAATATTAGCTGAGTTAATAACTCAAATTACTGGAAATAAAAAACCAATAGAATATATCAAACGTGATGAAAACACATTTGTAAAAAGTAGAATTGGTTGTCCAAAAAAAGCAAAGAAAGAGATAAAGTTTGAGTATGAAATAGAATTAATAGATGGTCTCAAAGAGCTGATAAAATGGAGAAGTCTAGCTAAGAAAAAAATTATTTATTCTTAATCATTCAATATTTGATATATATGCACATTCCAATTTCAAAAACTATTTTAAGTAAAAAAGATATTACTGAAGTTACAAAATGCCTTAAATCAGGTTGGTTAGTTCAAGGTCCAAAGGTAAAAGAACTTGAAATTCAATGGTCAAATTTTACAAAAGCAAAATTTTCACTAGCAGTTACATCTTGTACAACAGCAATGTATTTATGCTTAAAAGCCCTTGGTTTTCAAAAAGGTGATGAGGCTATAGTCCCAGCTTTCACATGGATTTCTACTGCTAATGTTGTTGAGCAATTAGGTGGTAAAGTTATTTTTTGTGATATTGATCTAAACAGTTTTAATCTAAATGTTTCGGAAATAGAAAAAAAGATAACAAAAAAAACTAAATTTATTTTACCGGTACACCTTTTTGGTTTATCTGCTGATATGGATCCTATTGTTAAAATAGCTAAAGATAGAAATTTAATAATTGTTGAAGATGCCGCCTGTGGCTTTGGAAGTTTTTATAAAAATAAGCATGTTGGTACTTTTGGAGAGGTTGGTTGTTTTAGTTTACATCCTAGAAAATCAATTACAACTGGTGAGGGAGGAATTATTACAACCAATAATAAAGATTTAGCAGAAAAAATTTCAGTTTTAAGAGACCATGGGGCTGTAACAACTGATTTGCAAAGACATTCTGGTCCAAAACCATTTGTTTTAAGTGATCACATAGAATGCGGTTTTAATGCAAGAATGACTGATATTCAAGGGGCCTTAGGCTATTCTCAAATATCAAGAGCTAAAGATATATTGAAAGAAAGAAGATTTATTGCAGAAAAATATTACAAACATCTTAGTACTTTAAAATGGTTAGATATGCCTTTTAAACATAAAGAGTATGTTCATAGCTTTCAGAGTTTTCCTTGCTTGTACAAACCAAAAGAAATAAATATAGATTCAATTTTAGATGTTAATAGAAAAAGAAATAATTGGATGGAAACATTAAATAATGATGGCATTTCAACTAGACCAGCTACTCATGCGGTACATACACTCTCTTATTACTCAAAAAAGTATAACTTAAAACCTAAAGACTTTTTTAATAGTTGGGCAGCTAGCCTATGCAGTATTTCATTTCCTCTGTTTAATGGTATGAAAAAAAATGAAATTGAATATGTAGCTAACAGAATTACTGAGCATAAAATATAATGTGTGGAATTTCAGGATATATTAATACCAATAAGCAACCTGTTTCAAAAGATATTTTAAAAAGAATGGCTGATGCAATAAAGCACCGTGGTCCAGATGGAGAGGGGTTTTGGATGAATGATAATGTTGGTATTGCACACAGAAGGTTATCAGTGATAGATTTGTCAGACGCCGGAAACCAGCCCATGATCTCTAAAGATGGAAGATTCATTCTTACGTATAATGGAGAAATATACAATTATAAGGAACTTAGAAAACAATTAATTTCAAAAGGATATATTTTTTTTTCTAAATCTGATAGCGAAGTAGTTTTAAATTCTCTTATTGAATGGGGACAAAATGCAATAATAAAATTTAATGGTATGTTTGCTTTTGCACTTTGGGATAATAAGAAAAGAGAATTTCTTATTGCTAGAGACAGATATGGTATTAAACCATTATATTATTCTTTTCAAAATAAAACATTCTCTTTTGCATCAGAGCAAAAATCTATAATTGCTCAAAAAAGTTTTGAAAAAAAAATAGAGCATCAAGNTTTTATGGAATATTTCACATTTCAAAATATTTTTACTAACAAAACTTTTTTTAAAGATATTTATTTATTACAACCAGGATACTTTGGAGTTTTTAAAGAAAAAAACGAGACACTAGTGNTTACTAAATATTGGGATTATCTATTTAAGAGTAATAAAAGTTTAAAAAAAAGGGATTATCAAGAACAGCTTAATTTCTTTTTTAAACAAGCTGTAGAAAGACAGCTTGTATCAGACGTTGAAGTGGGGTCCTATTTAAGTGGTGGAATTGATAGCGGATCTATTGCTGCAATTGCAACAACTAAATTTCCAAGTCTAAAAACATTTACTTGTGGCTTTGATTTGTCATCAGTCTCAGGATTGGAGCTTGGCTTTGATGAAAGAAAAAAAGCAGAAGAAATTTCAAGCTTTTTGAAAACAGAACAATACGAAATGATACTAAAATCAGGTGACATGGAAAAATGTCTTAAGAGATTAACGTGGCATATTGAAGAACCTAGAGTTGGCCAAAGTTATCCCAATTATTATATAGCTCAGTTAGCTAGTAAATTTGTAAAAGTTGTTTTGTCAGGAAGTGGAGGGGATGAATTATTTGCTGGCTATCCTTGGAGATATTATAAATCCTCTAATAGCCAAGATTTTGAAGAATTTATAGATAGCTATTATTTATATTGGCAAAGATTAATAGACAATAAAGATATAAAAAATCTTCTTAAACCGATATGGAATGACGTCAAAGATGTGTGGACTAGAGATATATTTAGAAATGTTTTTTTTGATCACGAAATAGCCTTAGACACATCCACTGATTATATCAACCATTCATTATATTTTGAGGCAAAAACTTTTTTACACGGGTTACTTTTAATTGAAGATAAAATTTCAATGTCATTTGGTCTGGAAAATAGAGTCCCTTTTTTAGATAATGACCTAGTAGATTTTGCTATGAGTTGCCCTTTAAATTTAAAATTAAAAAACTTAGAAAATAATTTAAGAATTGATGAAAATTTTTTTGGAAATAAAGAAAAGAAATATTTCCAAAAAACTAATGATGGGAAACAAATTTTAAGAGAAGCCTTATCCAAATATTTGCCAGATGGCATCACTAGTGCTCAAAAACAAGGCTTTTCATCACCAGATGCAACTTGGTTTAAAGGTCAAAGTATTGGTTGGGTGAAAGGGAAATTATTCAATAAAAATGCTAAAATTTATGAATTTTTAGATTACAACACATCGATAAGTCTTTTAAATGACCACATAACTGGAAAAAAAAATAGAAGGCTTTTTATTTGGTCACTACTCAATTTGGATGAATATTTGAATCAATATGTATAGTAATTTAAGATAGTTCAAATAAATATGTTAAAATTAACAAATCCGTGTATTCATAATTAAAGTTAAAGATATTTATATGAGAAAAAATTTTAATTTTATAAGTTGAGATAATAGAATTATTTTAAACTTCATTAGATGATGAAAAAAAAGTATTTAAGAGTTGTATTCGTAGGTTGCACATCTTTTTCAAAAAAAATATTAGATGTAGCTTTAAGTATTAAAAATACTCAGATTGTTGGGGCTGTCACCTCAACCAAAACTTTTGATATTTCTTATTCTGAAAAACCTGTAAAAAACTACAAGCATTATGATTTGAAAAATTATTTAAAGAAAAACGATATTCCGTTTGAAATCATGCGTAGTAAAGTTAAAAACAACTCTTTACTTCAAAAGTTCAAAGTTTGGAAACCTGATATATTTTTAGTTGCTGGTTGGTATTATATGATTCCTAGTAAATGGAGAACTGTTGCACCATTCTATGGCCTCCATGCTTCTTTATTACCAAATTACGCTGGTGGAGCTCCTTTGGTATGGGCGCTTTTAAATAATGAACATAAAACAGGGATTACTTTATTTAAATTACAAGATGGCGTTGATGACGGTCCAATTGTAGGTCAAGAGGAAGTCATAATTGATAATAGTGAAACCATTAAAACTCTTTACAAAAAAATTGAAAATAAAGGTGAAATTTTAGTAAAAAGATATTTACCAAAATTTTTTTATAATTCAATTGAATTAATTGAACAAGATAAGTCAAAAAGAAAAGTTTACCCACAACGAAGTCCCAAAGATGGAAAAATCTCTTGGGAAAACAATAGTTCTAACATTGAAAGATTTATTAGAGCACAAACAAAACCCTATCCCGGTGCTTATACAATGTTTAAAGGAAAACCTTTAATAATTTGGAAAGCAGAAATTAATAATAATAGATATAATTCAAAATGTGGACAATTAAGTTTTAATGGAGAAAATTATATTATTGGTTGCAAACTAGGCTCTATAACTTTAATAAAAATTAATTATAATGGAAAAGATTACACTAAATGTGAATTAAAGTTTGTTTTTAACTTTAAAAGTTATAACTTTTAATATGCTAAACTATGATAAATATAGAATTCAATATAGAGAAACTTTTTGATGTCTTATAATCGGTATTTAAATAAAAATATTAATAAAACCAATATCCAAATATGTTCTAGATGTATATACGATGAAAGAGTGCCAGGTATATCATTTAATAACGATTTTATTTGTAATTACTGCATACAAGTTGAAAGCTTAAAAAACAATTTTGGAACTGGATCTAAAAAGGGTAAAGAACACTTTGATCAAATAATTAACAAAATTAAAAAACAGGGGAATAACAAAAAATATGACTGTGTAGTTGGGGTAAGTGGAGGGACCGATTCGTCTTACTTACTATATCTTGCAAAAAAAAAATGGAACTTAAGACCATTAGCAGTTCATTATGACAACACTTGGAACTCTTCAACGGCAACAATGAACATAAAAAAAGTTCTTCAAAAACTAGATATTGATTTATATACGCATGTGGTTAACAACAAAGAGTCAGACGATATTTACAGATCTTTTTTCCTTGCGGGTGTGCCAGAGTTTGAAGCTTCGACCGATCTTGGTTACGCTTTTTTACTAAGAAAAGTTGCTTCTAAATTCAAACTTAATTATGTTTTAGAGGGCCATTCATTTTTAGAAGAGGGAATAAGTCCTTTGGGAGTTAATTATTTCGACGGTAAGTATATCGAATCTATACATAAAAAATTTGGAAATATAAAATTAAAAACTTATCCTCTTATGACATTTTCGAAGTTTATTTCTTCGATTATATTTTCTCAAATTAAATTTATTAGACCTTACTGGTACATCAACTACAAAAAAAAAGATGCTATAAAATTTTTAACAAAGATTTTTGGCTGGGAATATTATGGTGGTCATCATCTTGAAAATAGGTCTGCTTCTTTTTATCACACAATTTATTTACCGAGAAAATTCAATGTTGATTTGAGAAATAATACTATATCAGCAAGAGTTAGAAAAGGTGATTTGTCTAGAGCAGAAGGTTGGAGAGAATATAACACACCCCCGAAAATTCCAGAAGNTCTTTTAAATTTTGTATTAAAACGTTTATCTTTAAATGAAAACGAATATGAAAAAATAATGAAACAAAAACCCAAACATTGGACTGATTTTCCAAATTATAAAAGTCTTTTTGAATTTTATAAACCATTATTTTATGTATTAGCAAAGCTTGAATTTGTGCCAATGAGTTTTTACCTCAAATATTGTTTCCCTCAACGTTAAAAAATGATCGTAATAATTGATTATGGTATGGGAAATTTAGGATCCTTAGTTAATATGTTTAAAAAACTAGGGTACAAATCAACTATCACAAATGACTTAAGAATAATTTCTCTTTCAAAAAAAATTATTCTCCCTGGTGTTGGTTCATTTGATACAGCAATGGAACGTTTGAAAAATAAAACCGGTCTAATAGAACTTCTTGGGGAATTAGTTTTACAAAAAGGTATCCCAATTTTAGGGGTTTGTTTAGGCATGCAAATTCTTACAAATTTTAGTGAAGAAGGAAATGTTAAAGGATTAGGATGGATCCCAGCTGAAACTTTAAAGTTTAAAAATCATTCAAAATATAAAGTACCACATATGGGATGGAATTATATAAATTCATTAAAAAAAGATAAAATATTAAAAGGTATTGATATAAATTTTAAATATTATTTTGTTCATTCATATTATGTCAAAGTTATAGATGAATACTATTCATTAGCAAAAACAGACTATACTGTTAAATTTGATTCAATCATTAATAGAAAAAATATTTATGGTGTACAATTTCATCCGGAAAAAAGTCATAAATTTGGCATGAAATTCTTAAAAAATTTTGTTTTATTATGAATTTTATTCAAAAAAGAATCATTCCAACTTTACTTCTTCATGATGAGAGTCTCGTCAAAACAGTTCAATTTGATAAATTTAAATATATTGGAGATCCTTGTAATACAGTTAGAATTTTTAACGAGTTGGAAGTGGATGAATTGTTACTTTTAGATATAAAAGCTTCACCTTCAAAAATGAAGCCAAACCTAAATATTTTAAAAGAAATTGCAAATGAATGTTTTATGCCTCTTTCCTATGGAGGAGGAATTACGACTGTTGATGATGCAAAAAAAATCTTCGATATTGGTTTTGAAAAAATATCAATCAACAGTTTTCTATACCATGATCCAAAATTAATAACAAAAATAGCTAATATTTTTGGAAATCAGTCTGTTATTGCTTCAATCGATGTTAAAAAAAATTTGTTAGGAAAATATTCTGTTTATTCCCATTCAGGGAATAAAAAAATATATAAAGAACCAATTGAATGGGTAAAGAATTTAGAAAAGTGCGGGGCTGGAGAAATACTGCTAACTTCTATAAACAATGAAGGCATGTGGTCTGGGTTTGATATAGATTTAGTTAAGTCTATTTGTGATGTGGTAAATATCCCAGTTATTATACATGGGGGAGCAGGCAACATTTATCATTTGAACGAAGTTTTTAAAAAAACAAGTGTGTCTGCTGTTGCTTTAGGAAGTATGGTTGTTTTCCAAAAAAAAGGGTTTGGAGTTTTGATTAATTTTCCAGAAAAAAATAAAATTGATTTAAATTACTAATTTCTTTTCAAGAATAATTATATTTCTTTATAGGAATGTTTTATTTTTAAATTATAAATGCTTAAATAAATATCTAATTTGTTGTTAGTGTAATGTTTCTATCGCAAGAGTTATTGACGTATGCAAAGAAAATACTTGAAGAAAATATAAATATTAATTTAGTAATTACGAAAAATGTTTTCACCAGCTAAACTCATACCCTTAGACAGGTTTAAATTTCTAGTAAAGGATACTATTATTTTTGGAATAGCACAGGCAGTTAGTAGATCTTTTGCATTGATAACCTTTCCTGTTTTGTCCAGAAATCTAAGTGTTGCCGAGTATGGCACTTTAGATTTATTTTTAACATTATCTGGCTTTATTACTATTTTATTGATTTTTGGACAAGATAGTGCGGTAGCAAGATTTTTTTATGAAACTGACAAAATTAAAATAAGAAAAGAAATTATTTCTCAGTCATTTCAAATACAAATTTTATTATCCTTAATTGTTTTACCAATTTTATTAATCCTGAGTGACTATTTCAAAGGTATTTTTAAAATTGAGGAATTTAATATATATTTGAATATTATATTAATGACAATACCATGTATGGTGGTTATAAATTTTTCTCAGAATATTTTGAAATGGACTTTTTCTCGTAATATTTTTTTATTTTTAACAGTAGGGTTTTCATTTTTTCAAGCTATTTTCTTACTGAGTGCATTATTTTTTTTAGAACTAAATGTGATGACCGCATTATTAATAAATTTATTCAATAACATTATTTTTTCAATTATAGGTTTATTTTTTATTAGGAAATGGATTATATTTGAGTTTAAAAATATCTATAAAAATAAACTTATTTTATTTGCAGCTCCAATAGGTTTGGTATGTCTAATAGAGAGCTTTATCCCAGTCATAGAAAGGCAAATAATTTTAAAATATTTAAATTTGTATGATCTCGGTATATATGCAGCAGCAACAAAAATAGCAATGTTCATTGCATTACTGGTAGGAGCTTTTCAAATTTGTTGGGATCCAATGGCTATAGCAATTTTTAAAGAAAAAAATGCTTCAAAAACATATAATCAGGTTTCGAGATGTTTCTGTATTTTAGTTTGTATAACTGTATTATTAATAGACTTAGTTTCAGAAGATATAATAATTTTATTATCATCTGAAAGATACCAATCATCTTCGTATCTTATTTTTCCATTATGTATGGCTTTAGCAATTCAATCTCTAGGAGGAATAACAGAAATCGGAATAAATCTTTCAAAAAAAACACATTTCTATTTTGTTTCTTATTTATTTTTTATAACAACTTTTCTTATTTCATTTAGTTACCTTCTTCCAAAGTTTGGTATTTTGGGAGTAGCATATTCTGTTTTAATTTCACAAGTAGTTAAAATACTTATTTCAAGTTTTATTGCTCAAAAAATATATCCCATATCATGGAACTATAGACCATTAATAACCTTACCCTTTGTGACATTGATAATAGGGTTATTTGGAAATTCTAATTATTTAGAAGCTGATTTGAAAATTTTAATTTATGTTATATTTATTTTTTACTTAATTTTCTATTTAACATTTTTATTAAAAACAATATTTAAAAAGGAAAATGAATAATATTTATTTATTTTTTTTTATATATTTTGCTGGAGACCCATGCCAAATTTCATCATTATTAACATCCTTAAAAACTGAACTTCGCATCCCAAAAAAATTTTTATCTCCTATTTTAGTTTTATCTCTTATCATTGTTCCAGCGCCTAAAACATTTTGACTACCAATTATTGTTTCTCCACATGTTGTAGTATTTGCCATAATTAAATTATGCTTTTNTATCTTCGTATTGTGACCAATGTGACAAAAATGGTCAATTTTAGTTCCTTTACCAATTTTTGTTGACCCTAAACATCCTCTGTCAACATTTGTATAAGGAAAAATTTCAACGTCATCTTCTATATATACTTTTCCAATATGTGGTTGATTAACATAATGATCTTCTGACCAAACATGGCCAAATCCATTACTGCCTATATTACAAAATTCATGAATATGTACATTCTTTCCAATAAAAACATTATCATGTATTTTCGTGTAAGATGCTATAGAAGTATTTTCACATATCTCACTATCGCCTATAATACAATATTCACCTATGAATACATTATCTCCTATTTTGGAATTTTTTGATATTAGTGCTGTTGGATGAATAAAAGCTTTATTCGTGGTTTTAGTTAAATGAAAATTGTCAATAATTTGAAAAAATATTTTTCTTGGGTCATTTACAACAACATAAGTGTTTGATGAAATATTTACTGAGGGTTTATCATTAGTTAAAATGATTACATTTTTAATTTCTTTCAATCTTTTCATTGAATTGTCATCTAAACTCTCTAAAAAAGTACAACTATTTTTCTCTATTTCATAAAAAGAGGAAAAATTTCTAAAAATTAAATTTTTTCCAAATATTTTAAATTTATGGTTCAATTTTTTTAAGATATCATCGATTTTATAAAGTTTACTCATAAAAATGCCTGTCATAATATGTTTCGGGATGAATTAAAAGATAAATGATTGAGTGTTTTTCTTCAAAATGCTTATCTGGTGTTCTATTATCATTTAATTTTAACTTTCCTTTATTATAACATTTCCATTTAATCCATTCTGAGTCACTAATATAAACAGAATTACTAAAAAGGTTAAATGCACCTTCTCTATCATAGGCCTCATACTTTAAACCAAATTCTTCAGAAGTCCTAGATTTCCAAAAATCTAAATTATTAAGCCCGGTCATTCCACCATGACTTGCTACTCCTCGTATTTTAATATCAAGCATTTTTTCTAATACGGATATATCACGATTTAAACAAATTTCTGGGTTCTCATTCCAAATTTTTGATTGATCAACAATCTCGCTATGATATCCAATTTCATGTCCAGAGTTTTTTATATATTTAAGTATTCTATAATTTTCAAATGAAAAAGGGTTATATTCTTTTGCATGTAATCTTATAAAAAAAGTTCCCTTTATATTTAGATCATTGAATAAATTACATAATCTTTCAGCTTTTGTAACTGAATAATCAATATCAATTCGATTGACTAAGGTTAAATTTGTTAAATTATTTTTTTTCAGTAAATATTCATAGCATGTCAAAATTTCATATCCAATTAATTTAGCGGTCTCATAATAATTCTTTAAGTTGTCAAAAGTAAATTGAAAATTATTTTGCATAGAAACTATATATATTTTAACTAAAACTATCTTGATTTATATTATAAAAAAAGTAAATTCATTAATAACTAAAAATTATCTTTAATGAAAAGATTTTTAAAGCAGACCGAATTTATAAAGTCTATTGAAAATTAATTTTTAACCATCGCTTGGAATCATAAATTATGAAAATAGGATTAATCGGAAATATGAATAACAATAATTTTTCTCTAATGAGATATTTTTGTGATTTAGGAATAGATGTAAAATTATTACTTATGTCTGACGATGGAGTTGGAGAATTAAGGCATTTTCATCCAAGTTCTGACACATGGAATTTGAATAAGTATGAAGATAAAATAATTTATTTTGAAGCACCAAATAGATTGGTGTCAATATTAGGTAACAATTTCCCCTGGAATATATATTTTTGGATAAAGTTTTTTTTATTTTATTTCTCAAGAAAAAAAAATAAAACCATTTTTCATCCACTAAATAAAAAAAAAATCAAAAAAATCGTTGAGGATTATGACATTTTGATTGGATCAGGTATAATTCCAGGTTTATTTAGGCAATTACAATTAAAATTAGATGTTTTTTATCCTTACTCAATGGGCATTGAATTTGTCGATGAGCATGAAATGCAGTATTATTTAAAAAATACGAATTTTTTTAGAAAAAGAACTTTGGAATTTGTAAAAGAAATTCAAATTTTAGGAATCCGAGATTGTAAAAAAGTTTTTTGTAGTGATAAAGATATTACATACAAAGCTTTTAAAAAAATTGGTATAACACCAAAAATATTTCAGTTTCCTATGGTTTATAAGGAGAGTAAAATTTTTGAATTGCCAAAAAAAATTAAATCAATAATTTGGAAAATTTCAAAACATGACGTTAGTTTTATATCTCATACGAGACATGCCTGGAAAAATAATAGGAATTTTGAAGAAAATGAATGGAATACTATACATTCAAAACATAATGAGTGGATAATATATGGATATTATAAATTCTTAAAAAAAAATAAAAATACCAATTCGATCTTAGTATTAAGTGACTATGGCACTGATGTAAAAAGTACGCAAGAATTGATTAAAGCATTAAAAATATCAAAAAAAATAATGTGGATACCAAAATTAGAAAGAAAAGAAATAATGGAAATCATATCTTTTTGTGATGTAGGAATTGGAGAATTTCATCAAACTTCAAAAACTCTTTGGGGCGGTTGTGGATTAGAGATCATGGCTTGTGGAATTCCATTAATACATGCTTTTAAATTTTCAAAGGGTGAATTTAAAAAAATTTTTAAAGTTCCATCTCCTCCATTATGTTCTGCAAATTCAGTAGATGAGATATTTAAGTGGATGGAAAAACTTTATAATTCTAAAATGTTAAGAAAGAAAATTGCAAAAGATACTAATTATTGGTTTGATAAGTATAATGGCTTAGGCCTTGCCAAAAAAATACTAAGCTTTTCAATTAGCAATAATGATTAGTTGATAGTCTATTTAAGAGTATATAAAAATATACTAAATTTTATGAATTAAATAATTTATGTAAAAGTAACTTGAGGTTAATATGTGCGGAATAGCGGGAGTCATTATGAATAATAATAAGTCTCCTAGTCTTAAAGATCTGAAATCTATGTCAGAATCAATGTCTTATAGAGGACCGGATGATGTTGGAATTTTAAGAAAAAAAGAATTTGGTCTTATTCAAACAAGATTGTCTATTCGTGACTTAAGTCAGTTTGGCAAATGTCCAATGGTATCGTATGATAATAGATATTATCTTGTTTTTAATGGCGAAATTTATAATTGGAGAAGGCTAAAATCTGATTTAATAAAACTAGGATATAACTTTTATAGTGAATGTGATTCGGAAGTTGTTCTGAATGGGTATCACGCATGGAATGAAAAGTTACTAGATAAGATTGAAGGTATGTATGCCATTGCTATCTGGGACGATATAGATAAAGTTTTATTCTTATCTGTTGATAGAATNGGTGAAAAGCCTATATATTTTCATTCTGGAAAAGACAGTTTTATTTTTGGATCCAACCCCACAACTCTTACACAATGTTTAAAAGAAAAAACAATTGATAACTTAGCTGTTGCGAACTTTCTATCTCATGGTTATTTATCAAAAAATATAACCATTTGGAAAGAAGTAAAAAGACTTCTTCCTGGAACCTATCTAAAAAAAAAATTGGGTGATAAACACCAAATCAAAACATATTGGGACTTACCAAAACTGGCACCAAAAAAGGTAAGTTATCAACTTGGGATAAACAAAGTTGAACAACTTTTAGTAAAAAGTGTAGAAAAATCTCTAGATGCAGACGTACCAGTAGGTGTTTTTCTAAGTGGTGGTGTAGATTCATCTTTAATTACCTCCATTGCAAGCAAATTCGATAAAAAAATCAAAGCTTATTCACTTGGTTATGAAGAACAAACTTTTAATGAATTGAAATATTCTGATTTAGTAGCAAAACATCTATCTGTAGAGCAAAAAAAAATAATTCTAAAACAAGATCAAGTTATAGAAATTTTACCTCACCTTGTAGAGCAATACGGGCAACCTTTTGGAGACGCATCTGCAATACCCACTTATTTTATATCTAAGTTAGCTAAAAAAGATGTTAAAGTATGTTTAAGTGGAGATGGGGGCGACGAATTATTTGGAGGTTATTGGAGATTACAATCTTTACTTTATGCACATTTATATCAAAAATGTTTGCCATTTTATTTAAGAGAAAATTTTATTCCAAAGATTGTTAAGTTATTTGGTCCTTTAGGAAAAAGAATAAATTCTCTTAATGCACTATCTTTGAAACCATCATATCAAAGCTATTCAAATCTAGAAAGTTGGTTTGAAGATCTTGAAAATATATCGGGACCAAAATTGAACCACAAAAATAATAAAGACATAATTTCAAGTTTTAGAGTAGGAGAAGCAAAACTAATTAAAAATTATACTCTAACTCAAAAGATATTGTATGATGACATTAAGATACAATTTCCATATGCTCTTCTAACAAAAGTTGATGTGTCAAGTATGGCTGCATCTTTAGAGGTCAGAGCGCCATTTTTAGATAAATCTCTTATGGAGTATGTTTGGTGCTTGCCAGATAATACAAAGGTTAAATTAGGAACAAGAAAAAGACTCTTAAAATCACTTGGAGAAAAATTTTTGCCTAAAGAAATTATTTATAGAAAAAAAATGGGTTTTGGAATACCTATAAATGAATGGTTTACAAGCAAACTAGGCGAGTATGGAAGAGAAGTTTTTAAAAACAGTATATCTGAAGATCTTGGATATATAAAAAAAGATTTTTTCCATAATACTCTAATAAAACATAAAAAAACAAAAAATGAAACAACACGGCTATGGTTACTTTTATGGTTAGAGTTATGGTTTCAAAAAAATCAATGTAATATAAGCTAACATGTATAATGTTAACAAAATTTTTTTTATTGGGAATTTAGATAGCAATCTATTTAGAATAAGATTAAGTGTAATTACTTACGATTCAGAATTAGAAAACTATGAAGTAATAAACACCTCTAGAAAAAAAATAACAAATGTAATCAAGTTTATATTTGATTCATTTAAACTTTTCATCCATTGTTTGATTTATTCTGAAACTAAAATCATATTTCATGGGGCATATAATTCTATCTTATGGTTGTTAGTTTTGATAAATAAAAATTTTGTCATTTCAATTTTACAAGGCTCAGAAATTGAAAAAGATTATACAAAGTTCAGGTCTTTTTTTGTAAATTTAATTTTAAAAAAATCTAAATTGATTGTTTGTAGAAGTCAAAAGCAGCTTTCTTTTGTGAAAAATAATATCAATTGCGAACACAGTAAAGTTTTAATTGTTTATTGGGGACTAAGTTATAAGTTGTTCGAATTAAATAAAAAAAAATCTTGTAAATCGATTAATATTATTAGTCCAAGAGCGTCACAAAATGAATATAATATTAATATTATTTTTGACGCAATCACTAGATTAAAAAAACAAAAATATCAAGTTAGGTTTACNTACATTAAATTCAACTCAAAAATTAAAATTAAAGATATTAAAGTTGCTGACAAAATAATTGATTCACCAAAGCAGAATCAATTTTGGGATGAATTAATTAATTCTGATATTTGCATAAGTATTCCTGATTATGATGGTTTTTCTAATACAATCTTAGAAAGTTTAGCGCTAGGTAACTATGTAATATTAAGTGATTTAGAACCATATACATTTATCAAAAAATATTGTTATTTAGGTAAAATCATACATTTAGAAGATAACTATAATAAAACCGTTAACTCTTTATATTTAACATTGATGAAAACAATTAAAAATATTGATGATATTCGTTCTAATTCAAATAAGAGAAGAACATACATAAAAAATAATTATTTAAATAAAAAAAATTTTGATTNTATGTTAAANATTATTAAAGAATAGAATTTAATCAGTNTTTAAATTAACTTATAAAAAAATGTCTAAGGTTTTATAGTTTATGTGTGGTATTTTGGGAGGATTTTTAACAAACAATACTTCTTTTGAAATTAAAAAAATTAAAAAAAATTTGGATTTGCTCTTTAAAAGAGGCCCAGATTCAAAAAAAATGGATATAAGAAATTTCAATATTGGAAATTTTATATTAGGTCATACACGTTTGTCTATAATAGATATTTCTCAAGATGCAAATCAACCAATGTATTCTAAAAACCGAAGATATGGATTAATATTCAATGGAGTAATTTTAAATTATGTTGAACTAAAGAATGAGTTAAGAAAAAAAGGAAGAAAATTTTTGACTAATTCTGATACTGAAGTACTTCTAAATGCTTGGGACGAATGGCAAGAAGAAACAATATCAAAGTTAGATGGAATGTTCGCTTTTGGTATTTTTGATTTTATTGATTCTACCATAACAATAGTAAGAGACAGATATGGTATTAAACCGATTTTTTATTACTCTTACAATAATGAATTTCTTTTCTCTTCTGATATTTCAGTTCTAAAAAAATTAAATTTTTCTAAAAATGAATTAAATTGGAAAAGAACATATGACTATCTGGAATATGGAAAATATGATTTTGAAGGCCAAACTTTTTTTAGTAATATATTTAATCTTAAGCCAGGACATTTAATTAAAATAAACGTATTAAAAAACAAAATTAGTGATCAGTTAAAATGGTCAAATGTTACTAATAAGTTAAATAAAATATCATACCAAGATGCTGTTCATTTAACTAAAGAATTATTTTTAAATAGTATTCAAAAAAACTTAAGAAGTGACGTTCCTGTCGCAGCTGCATTATCAGGAGGTATAGATTCTTCTGCAATTGTTTGTGCTATTAAATATTTAGAGCCAGACTATAAAATGAATACATTTAGTTTTATTGATAGTAATCAAAAAATATCTGAAGAAAAATGGATTGATATAATTAATGCATTTACAGGTTTTAAAAATAATAAGGTAGTTATAAAATCAGATAAGTTAAATAATGATTTTGATAATCTTCTTTTAGCTCAAGGAGAGCCTTTTGGAGGGCCAAGTATTTATGCTCAATATGTTGTTTATAATTATATAAATAAAAGAGGTATAAAAGTATGTTTAGATGGACAAGGAGCTGACGAAGTAATTGGAGGTTATAATGGGTTTCCTGGCTTGAGATTACATAGTTTATTAGAACAAAAAAAATATAATTCTGCATTAAATTTTTTAAACTCTTCCTCAAATTTTTGTAACAATTCTAAAATAGATTCTTTAAAAAGATTACTGGATTCATTGACTTCTGGTAAAGTTAATTATTTTCTTAAAAAAATAAATAATCTTGGAGAAAATTTTCAATATATTGATCATAGGGTTTTAAAGGAAAAAGGTGTTCAATTGGATACACCAAATAATTTTAAAACTGTTGCTTACAAAGATAGAAGGATGACTGAATTTTTAAAATATTCTATTTCAACTTTTGGTCTCCAGTCATTATTAAGACATGGAGATAGAAATTCAATGCAATTTTCAATAGAGAGTAGGGTTCCTTTTTTATCAAATGAATTTGTAAATCATATGTTATCTTTGCCTGAAAATTATTTAGTATCTGATTTAGGTGAACCCAAATATATATTTAAAGATGCAATGAATGGCATTGTTCCAAAGGAAATATTATTGAGAAAAGATAAAATAGGATTTGAAGTTAGTGGAGAACAATTTCTTTTTAGTTTAAAAGAAAATATAAATGATTGGTTTAATAATGAAATAAATTTACCATTTCTGAACATAAAAAATATTAAAGAAGATCTAGAATTATTTTTTTTAAAGAAAAAAAAATTTTCTTATAAAATGTGGAGAATTATTAATTTTTATAGATGGCATCAATTAAATTTTTAAATTTTAAAAAGGCGATATTTCCTTTATGAAGGTTTTGTATATAAATCATGTGAGCCCCTTAGCAGGCTCTTCTAGAAGTTTGTTAGAACTGTTAAATTGTCTACCGTGTAGTAAAGTTAACAAATTTGTAATTTCACCAAAAGGAGAATTTGCAAATGAAATAATAAAAAATAAAATACCTTTTATACAAGCTTTTGGTATCTCACAATTTTGCAATACAGAATATGGTTATTATAGAAGTACAAGATGGCTAATACTAATAAGAGAATTTTTGTTTTTCTTGAAGTCAATTTTAACTTTTTACAATGCAAAAAAAAAATGGGGAGATTTTGATATAATTCATCTAAATGAGATGACCTTAATACCAAATATAATAATTTTAAATTTATTTTTTAAAAATGCTAAATA
Source organism: SAR116 cluster bacterium (assembly GCA_002691795.1). Lineage (GTDB taxonomy): Bacteria > Pseudomonadota > Alphaproteobacteria > Puniceispirillales > Marisalimonadaceae > TMED54. The sequence continues at coordinate 11,317 of NZIY01000011.1, read as the reverse complement.
CGTGATGCATGCAAGGTCAATTCAAAGAACTAAAGAAAACTTTTTACTAAAATTTTTGAATTCAGTATTTAAAAATTATATCGATATTATTATAGCTATAGATGACAATGTTTATGAAAGTTTAGATCAAAGTTTAAATAAAATTAAAATACACAATAGTTTGGATTCTAGAAAAGTGAAAATTTCAAAATTAAAACATAAGACTTTTAATATAGGAATGGTTGGACTTCTAAATAAATCAAAAGGTTGTTCAGTTTTTATCGAAGCTGCAAATTTAGCAAAAAAGAATAATTTTGATTTAAGATTTATTTTATTTGGAGATTTGAAAAATAATGAAAGCTTAGGCATTAAATTTTTAAAAAAAATTTTATTTTTAAATGAAAACAACTCTAATGAATTAAAACAGCAAATATTAGATCTGAAGTTAAGTGAATTTGTAAAAATTTATCCATTTGAAAATGACCTTAATAAAATATATAATTCTATTGAAGTTTTGTGCTTTCCCAGCTTACTATTTAGCCCAGGAAGACCTGTGTTTGAAGCTGGTTTTTATAAAATACCAAGTATAGTAACAATAAAAAAACCAAAAAAAGATACCTTTTCACCCAACGTTACTGGTTTATTGATTAAACCTTATGATAGTAAAGATTTATTAGAAAAAATTCTAATTTTAAAAAATAATAAAAAATTTAAAAATGAATTAGGAATGAATGCCTACAAAATGAGTATAAAAAACTTTAACGCTAATACTAATGCAAAAAAAAATATTTAACTTGTATGAAAAAATAATTATTAAATAAAACAATTCTTTTTTACAAAAATAGATGTTTTTAAATTTTAAAAATTCTAACATGTGAAGTATTTTATGAACAACATATTTCATTTTAAAAATATCTTAAATATGTTATTTTTTTTTAATGAAGAAAAAGGTAATTATAGTTGGATCTGGCAATGCAGCTCTATGTGCTGGTATAGCTGCTTTAGAACAAAATGCCGAAGTTTTGATTTTAGAAAAAGCAAATAAAGAACTTTCTGGTGGAAATACAAAATACACGGCAGGAGCCATGAGATTTGCTTATAGAAGTGGCGAAGATATTAAACCACTTTTAAAAGACGGAAATGATGAAAGATTGCTTGTTACAGATTTTGGAAGTTATTCAGAACAAAAATTTGCAAAAGATCTTTTGAGTTTTAATAATGGAAAACCTCTTACAAAAGAACAAAAAGTATTAATTTCTCATTCGTATGAAACTATGAAATGGCTTTCTTCAAAAGGAATAAAATTTGAACCAATCTATAATAGGCAAAGTTTTAAAAAAAAGGGAAAAAATGTATTTTGGGGAGGATTGACTTTAGCTTCTGAAAATGAAGGTGTAGGATTATTTGAACAAGAGTTATCAGCATATTTAAAGTTTGGTGGAAAAATATTATATAAATCGTCAGTGGAAAATCTTATTCTGAAAAACAAAAAAGTTATTGGCGTCAAAACATCTGAAGAGATTTTTTATGGAGATTCTGTGATTCTTGCATCCGGAGGTTTTGAAGCTAATGAAGATATGAGAAAAAAATATTTAGGTGAGGATTGGAAATTTGCTAAAGTTAGAGGGACACCAAATAATACGGGTGATGGTTTAAGAATGGCAATGGATATTGGAGCAGTTTTCCATGGAAATTTTAATGCATGTCATGCTACTCCAATGGATTTGTATATGAAAGATTATGGAAATCTGGATTTAGAACCAGGGGAAAGAAAAAAATATAGAAAAATTTGTTATTTTCTNGGTATAATGNTNAANGCTGANGGAAAAAGATTTCTTGATGAAGGTAANAATTTTAGAAATTATACATATGCACAATATGGCGCAAAAGTTTTAGAGCAACCTGGACATTTTGCATGGCAAATTTTTGATAAAAAAGTAGAAAATCTTCTTTACGATGAGTATTTTTTTAATGATGCAAGTTTTGTTGAAGCTAATACTTTAGCAGAATTGGTAAGAAAAATGGAAGGTGTTAATTTAAAAAATTGTCTTAATACTATTAAAAGTTATAATTTATCTTGTAAATCTAATAGGAAATTTGATCCAACTATTCTGGATGGAAAAAAAACAGTTAACCTTAAAATACCTAAATCAAATTGGGCTTTAACATTAGATACACCACCTTATAGAGCTTATCCTGTTACAGGTGGTATAACTTTCACATATGGTGGACTAAAAATCTCTGATCAAGGCAATGTTTTAAATAAAGAGGACAACCCAATAGAAGGCTTGTATGCATGTGGTGAATTAGTTGGGGGAGTTTTTTTAAATGGTTANCCNGGAGGNTCTGGACTTACATCTGGAGCTGTNTTNGGAAGAAAAGCAGGATTATTCGCTGGAGCAAAAAATTAAAAATGCTAANTGTTGTCATATTAGATGATTATCAAAATGTATCAAAAAAATTTGGAAATTGGGANCTTTTAAAANATAAAATAAATTTAAAAACAATTAANATTCATTTAGACAAAGAAGAAGATCTAATTGAAAATTTAAAANAGTTNGATGTCCTATGCTTNATGAGAGAAAGAACTAAAATTACTTCAAATATCATAAAAAAACTTCCAAATTTAAAGTTAGTTATAACAAGTGGAATGTGGAATCCNTCNGTTAATTTAGATGCTTTAAATCAAAGAAAGATTCTTNTATGTGGGACAGAAAATAAAATTCAATCTACAGCGGAACTTTCATGGTTATTAATTCAACTAGTTTGGAGAAATGCTTCAATTGAATTTGAAAATATTAAAAAAGGTAAATGGCAGTCTACAATAGGNAGAACTTTATTTGGTAAGACANTAGGAATTNTTGGGTTAGGAAAACAAGGNAAACAAGTTGCAAAATTTGGNAANGCTTTTGGAATGAATGTTATAGCTTGGAGTCATAACTTAACTAGAGAAACTTGTCATTATGAAAATGTTAAGTATGTTACTGCAGATGATTTGTTTAAATTATCTGATGTACTATCTGTACACACAAAACTCTCAGAAAGAACAAGAGGTTTTATTAATCAAGANAAAATTAAGTTGATGAAAGATACNTCTATNATTNTTAATACTAGTAGAGGNCCTATAATNAATGAAGAAGATTTAATTTATTCATTAAAAAATAAAATAATTTATGGTGCTGGTCTTGATGTTTTCGATATAGAGCCTTTACCCAAAAATCATGAACTAAGGCTTTTAACCGCCAAATATAATCTTGTTTTGACACCACATATTGGATATGTTTCAGAAGAAACATATGAAAAATTTTATCAAGGATATATTGATGGAATTTNNGCATATTTAGANGGTAACCCTATAAATCTTTTAAATTAATTTTCCAATTTTNTGTTAACCATTCTGGTCTTCTGACTTGCTTATATATTTTTTTAAAGAACTTATTTTTGGGGATAGGCCATTTTTCTCTTAAAACATCTTCTGGGTCAGGTTTTCCTGTAAATGCAACAATACTTGTGTCTTTAGGCAATTCTGCAGGTTTCCAAATTCTCATTGGCCACTTTGGAAGTAAATTATGTTTAAAACTTTTGCACCAATTATCTGGCCAAAAATTTTGTTCTGGAATCAATTTGCTGATATATACTTGTTCTATATGAAATTTATTCAAGTAATATAATGGTTTTTTTTCAAACTCCTCAAAAATAAATTTATATTTTTTGACAGGCAATCTAAAGCAACTTGTGTTTCCTATGCCTTTTCCAACTTGTGTCCAATTTTCTATGACACAAAATGTACCAGGTTTATAAGTAAAAAGTTTATCAATGTTATTGGTTATAACAAGATCTAAATCTAAGAATAGAACATCACCTTTTATGTCGTGTAAGGGGTATTGCCATATACTAAGTTTTCGCCATGGTGTTTGTGAGATTTTTTTAGGGATCTTAATTTTAGGTAATGGTTTACAAATAACATTTTTAGATATTTTTCTTTTGTCATCTGTAAAACATATTAACTGTGTTTTTTTTTCTGTATGTTTTTTAATAGATTCATAAAGATTATTAACATAATTATAATTGTATCTTCTTCCCCACTTCATGCATATAATTGTTTGCAATTTCAAAATATACCTTTAATCATTGACATTTATATCTAATAGTTGTTTTAAATGTTTATAAATATATTACTTCCATATAAAGAAAAATTTACGAAAAATAAAGCTTCATCTGTAAGTATAACAGTTAAGAATAATCTTGAATATAGTAAGCATAAGGAAAAAGTAAGGGTATTTGGACAATATGTTGATGAACCAATGTTTACAAAGAATTTTATTGGAGTTAAAAAGTCATTAAACATTTTTAAAAGCAAGAATAAAATGATTGCAGATGAAATGTGTAAGCAAGTCAAACAATCAAATGAAAAAAATATTATTGAAGTTCACAATCGGCCTTATCTTATTCAAAAAATAAAGTCTCAGATAAAGCCAATAGATAAGGTTACCCTTTTTTTTCACAATAATCCATTAGAAATGAAAGGCTCAAAAACTATTTCTGAAAGAAAAAAACTTTTATTAGAACTAGATAAGATTTATTGTGTAAGTGAATATGTAAAAAAAAATTTTTTAAAAGGTATATCAAATGACCATAACAAAGTTAAAATATTACACAATGGCGTTATTAGGAAAATAAACGCATTTCCAAAAAAAGAGAAAGAAATTATTTTTGTTGGAAGAATTGTTAAAGATAAAGGTGTGCATTTATTTGTAGATGCTATAAGAGATAATTATAATCTTTTTGATAAGTGGAAATTTAAAATAATAGGTTCTCCAAAACTTGGCGTAAATAAATACGACAATTTTTCATTTGAAATAAAAAATAAGTTCGAAAATATTGGAATAAGAGCTAACATGATTGGCTTCATCAATTCTGATGATTTAAACATAATCATGCAAAAGGCGTCCATTATTGTCATTCCTTCAATATGGGAAGAACCATTTGGTTTAGTTGCTGCAGAAGCAATGTCAAATGGTTTAGCTATTATTGCTTCTAATAGAGGAGGGTTACCAGAAATTATTAAAAAGAATGGTATATTAATTAATGATATAAATCATGAAAAAATATCAAGACAGTTGAAAAAATTAACGTCAAATAATAAGCTTTTAAAACAATTCCAAAAAAAATCATGGAATAATTTTATATTAAAATCAGATAAAATTTCTAAAATTTTAGATAAGCACAGAGATGATTTATTTTTTAAAAATTGACTTATAATCTTGTATTTGTGCAATACAAAAGCCAATTGGAAACCATATAAATAAATTACCCCATTGACCAAAAAAACTTCCTGTTTGTTGTATTGGAAAGAAAAATGCAAATGGGATGATATAAGCTACTGAAGTAATAATACAATTAGGATTAATCGCTCTACCTCTATAACATGTAAGAAATAAAAAATAAAACATTAATGTTCCTAAAATCAATCCTACAATTCCTGTTTCTGCAAAAAGTTGTATATAAAAATTATGTGGGTGGTTGCCACAATAATTTTTCCCTGGAAGCCACTTAATATCTGGTGAAAACAATTTGTATATTGGCAATCCAGTCTTTTTATCAATTCCAATGTTTTTACAATGCTTTCTTAAACTAGATGGACCTAACCCAATAAAAGGGTGTGATAATCCTTGGTGTATTCCAGATCTCCATGCACCCCAATAATAATTTGTTTCAGACATATTAATTACTGGCAAAGACTTATAAAAATCCATGGTGTAGCGATTTAAAAGATCTTTATTGGTTTTAGAAAATGAAAAAATAGTAATTAAAAAAAATATTAACAATAATAAAAAAAACTTGAAAATATTTTTAAACTTTAATTTCCAAGAGAATATTGCTAAGAAACCACTTAAAAATCTTATTAAAAAATTTCCTCTCTCACCTGTTGCAAAAACCATTGAAAGACTTAGAAAAACTGAAATAAAACTAAAAATTATATTCTTATTAAAATTATAAATAACAGTTACAATTAATGTACAATAAACAGGTAAGGAAATTTTGGTAAGATAACTTCCTGGGACTAAGTCGCCATAAGGCCACATTAACCTTTTTTTAGGACCTTCTACTAAAAGTTCGCATATTAGTATAAAACACATTATTATCATTCCAATAAAAATTGAAACAAACATAACCATTCTCACATCATAATCTTTACCTAACCAAATTTGTGCAGCAGCAACATATAGTGGAAACCTGATCCAGGCAAAACCTTGAAAAAAAGTGAATTCTGTGTAAGGTCCAAAAAAGGCTGATACCATGCTAGTTAGCCAGAGTAAAATAGCAAATATAAACCACAATTGACCTGACCAACTCCATTCTTTTTTTATTATACACCTTACTAAAAATATAAATGAAATCGAAGTCAGCCATAAATCAGCGGGGTCTCTCTCAAGAAGATAAAGCATAGGGCCTAAAATCCAAAAGTAAGTCATATACCTTTCAAATTTAGGAAGTTTTTGAATCTTTTTAAAACCAATATCAAAACTTTTTCTTATATTGAGATCATTTGTACTAATAAATTTTAAAAGCATAATACTAATTAAGGATTTTAATTTTATTTTTTATATATAATAAAATTATTAAAGAGGGAAGTACCATTAGTGATGTAATTATAAAAAATATTCCCCAATCACCATTTAAAAAATCAACTAAACTTCCAGATGAGGAAGCTAAAGTTGTCCTTCCAATGGTTCCTATCGATGCTAAAAGTGCATATTGAGTAGCAGTATATTTTCTATCAACTAAAATAGATATAAATGCTACAAATGCTACTGTAGCAAAGGCAGCAGCCATGTCATCTAAAATTACAGCTAGAGAAAAAACTAAGTAATCTTTTCCTACCCAAAAAAGAATTGCGAAAAGTATATTTGTAATAGCCATAAATATTCCAGCTAAAAGAACTGATTTAACTAATCCAATTCTAATAGTAAAAATTCCGCCTAATAAGGTAAATATAATTGTTGTTATCCAACCCAATCCTTTAGAAAAAATTCCAATATCAGACTTTGAAAAACCAATTTCTTTATAAAATATAAGGGACATTCGTCCTAAAAATGCCTCACCAATTTTAAATAGAAAAATAAATGAAAGTATTCCAATGCTAATAGCAATACCATTTTTTTTAAAAAAAGAAAAAATTGGATTTACTATTGCAGAGGAAACCCATAAAAAAATAGAAAAAAATCTGTTAAATAAATTAAATTTTGAGTATTTTTTTGCTGAAAAAAAAATATTCGTTTCAGAATTTAAACTATTTGTTTCATCAATACTTAATAAGCAATAATTAAAAATTATTAATATGAAAATTAAAAAAATAAAAGTTATCTGCCAATAATTTTGAAATTGCATTTTGTCAAAAAAGTCAGACAATGTGAGTGCAATTAATCCACCTAGTTTGAAACCAGTCCACCATCCAATAACAGCCATTGATGCGCCTGCAGCCATTATATTTTTTTCATTAACTTTGAATTGCTCTATTCTAAGTGCATCTAATGAGATATCTTGTGTTGCAGAGAAAATGGCTATTAATAAACCAATAAAAATGATTAAAAACAAGTTATCACTTGGATTTATGAAGGACCAAATTAATAAGGACAGACTTATACTTAATTGCATTAAAAAAATCCAAGACTTTCTATGCCCTATTCTTGTTGACAAAATAGGAATTTTAAATTTGTCAATTAATGGAGCCCATAAATAATTTATAGCGTAAACTGCAAATATCAATCCAGCCCAACCAATAGCACTTCTACTTAACCCCTCTTCTTTGAGCCATAAACTTAAACTTGATCCAATTAAAACCCATGGAAATCCACTAATACAACCTAACAAGAATATTTTAAGCATCCTTTTTTCAAAAAACACACTTAAGGAGTTTGGATTACTTTTTTTTGAAATTTTCATTTAATTATTTAAGTAATTAGACTTCTATATTATAATTTGATTAAAAATATTCAAACTAAATTTAATGAAAATTAGTCTTAATACTATATTTAAACCAAAGTTGATTTTTAATAAAAGAATTTTTTTCTGCCAAATTGGTAAGAATGGAATTATTCCTCAATATAAAAAAAAAGAGGGAGACAAGAAAACTCCAATTGGGAAATGGAAAATAGAAAATATTTTTATTAGAAGAGATAAAAATTTAAAAATAAAATTAAATTTCTTTTTAAGAAATAAATTAATTTACATTAATAAAAATCTAATTTGGTGTGACGATAGAAATAGTAACTCATATAACAGACTAATTAAACAAAAAAAGCCTACAAAAGATTCAAGTTTTTCATACGAAAATCTTTATAGAGATGATGATGTTTATGATATTTTGTTAACTTTAAATCATAATAAAAATCCAACTATTAAAAATAAAGGTAGCGCTATATTTATACATTGTTCTTTCCAAGACTTTAGATCAACTTTAGGATGTATAGCACTAAAAAAAAATAACCTAAAATTTTTAATTAATAATTTACAAACTAGAAATTACATATATATAAGGTAATGATAATTAAATCTGGAGATATGAATGATTAATAACATTGTACCAATAATTCTTGGAATTTTAGGACTATTAAGTGCATATTTTGTGTATTTAAAAGTTAAATCAGCTCCTGAAGGTTCAGGTAAAGTAAAAGAGATTGGTGATGAAATTCACTTAGGTGCAATGGTATTTATGGCTAGTGAGTATAAAAGGCTCGCTGTATTTTGCGTTGTATGTATTTTGGCATTATTTTTCTCTTTAGGATGGGAAACGGCAATATCTTTTTTTGTTGGAGCAGCATGTTCTGGTATTGCTGGATTTATAGGAATGTATACAGCAACAAAAGCTAACGTTAGAACGGCAGTCGCTGCAAATGATAAAGGAGCAGCAGAGGCTTTGAATATTGCTTTTTTTGGTGGTTCAATTATGGGTTTAACAGTTGCATCTATGGGTTTGTTTGGAATAGGTGTTTTATTTTATTTTTTTGGAGGTGACTTAAAAACAATTCACTCAATAGAAGGATTTGCTATGGGAGCATCTTCTGTTGCTTTGTTTTCTCGTGTTGGTGGTGGTATATTTACTAAAAGTGCAGATGTGGGTGCAGATTTAGTAGGAAAAGTAGAAGCTGGAATTCCAGAAGATGATCCAAGAAATCCGGGGGTTATTGCCGATAATGTTGGTGATAATGTTGGTGATGTTGCTGGTATGGGATCAGATATATTTGAATCATATTGTGGATCTATGATAGCGACTATTGCCTTGGCTGCATCTATGACTTCAGCTACAATTAATAATCTAGGTGGTGATCAATCAATGTTACAGTTAATGCCTTTAGCATTAGCATCATTGGGTTTAATATGCTCTATAATTGGTATTTTAATGGTAAAAATATTCTCCGATAAGAAACCTGATATTGCACTTAGATTTGGTACAATTGGATCTGCTTTAATTTTTATCATAGGATCATATCTATTAATTTCACATATGGGAGTATCTTCGGGCGTTTGGTCTGCTGTTTTAATTGGATCAGTTGGAGGAATTATAGTTGGATTAGTTACTGAATATTATACAGGTGGAGCGCCTGTAAGAAAAATTGCTAAAGGTGGTGAAACTGGTTCTGCAACAATAATGATTGCAGGGTTAGCAACAGGAATGCAATCTGTAGCAATTCCAGTTTTCACTATTGTTTGTATAATTTTTACATCAAATTATTTTGCAGGGCTTTATGGTGTAGGTATTGCAGCAATTGGGATGTTAAGTACAGTTGGAATAACTATGGCAATTGACGCTTATGGTCCAGTTGCTGATAATGCTGGTGGTATTGCTGAAATGGCTAAAATGGGTAAAAAAACTAGAGAGATAACAGACTCTTTAGATGAAGTTGGGAATACAACTGCTGCAATAGGTAAAGGTTTTGCAATAAGTGCTGCCGCTCTTGCTGCATTGGCATTGATAAGTGCTTATATTGAAAAAATAACAATGGCTGATCCAAATTTTGTTCTTGCCATAAATGATCCATTGGTATTGAGCGGAATGTTCCTTGGTGGAATTTTCCCATATTTAGTAAGTGCAATGACGATGACTGCTGTTGGTGATGCGGCATTCGATATGATTAAAGAAATTAGAAGACAATTCAAAGAAATACCTGGTTTGTTAGAAGGAAAAGCTAAACCTGATACTGCTAAATGTGTTGATATTGCAACTCAAGCTGCATTAAGGAAAATGATTTTACCTGGATCATTAGCAGTTTTAGCTCCAGTAGTTGTTGGATTTATTTTAGGACCAAAAGCTCTTGGTGGAATGCTTGGTGGCGCATTGATCTGTTGTGTAATGATGGCACTTATGATGTCAAATGCTGGTGGAGCTTGGGATAATGCAAAAAAATATGTGGAAAAAGGTAATTTTGGCGGCAAAGGATCTGAGGTTCACAAGGCAGCAGTTGTTGGTGATACAGTTGGTGATCCTCTTAAAGACACATCTGGACCTTCAATGAATATTTTAATTAATGTTATGGCTATTGTAAGTCTAGTGATAGCTCCTCTATTAATATAATCAGTGATTTACAACAATTGAAAAATCTAATTTACTTTTTCCATTATGAACTAATTCTTCAAATTTTTTAAACGTTTGTAAGCCATAATCTATTGAAGTATTAGTTTCTTTAACGGCATCAATAGCTAAACCAAGATCTTTAAACATCAGTTCTGTCGCAAACCCCCCAACATAATCTTTGTCAGACGGGCTTTCTGGTCCCACTCCTTTAATCGGACAATATGTATTAACTGCCCAACAAGAACCAGATGAGGTTGATAATACATTAAACAATTTATCAAGGTCTAAGCCTAGATTTTTTCCTAATTTAAAACTTTCACCAACTGCAATCATTGTAGAGGCAAGTAACATATTATTACATATCTTTGCACTTTGCCCAGCTCCAATATCTCCACATAAAATAGAATTTTTACCCATTATGTTAAATAAAAATTTTACATTATTAAAAGTTTCTAAATTACCACCAACCATAAAAGTTAGTGTTCCGTTGTCAGCACCTATCACACCTCCTGAAACTGGCGCGTCTAGAGTGAAAAGATCTTTTTCAAATGCTTTTTTTTGTATTGAAATTGATGTTTTTACATCAATAGTAGAACAATCAATTAGATATTGACCTGGTTTCGAATGTTTAATAATCTCTAACCATACATCATTTGAGGCTTTGCCATCAGGTAACATTGTTATTATAATATCTGACTGCTTAGTTAAAGTTTCGATATCATTAGATTTTTGAACTTTAGTATTTTTTAACTTTTCAAATAT
>NZIY01000010.1 GCA_002691795.1 SAR116 cluster bacterium | reverse complement strand
TAATTTATTTATTTGTTGATCAGATGGTTTTATATGACTTATATTTTTTCCTTCATTTGTGAAAGCTATATTTGCTTTCAAGGTGTTTAATGTTTCTCCATTAACACCTTGATTTTTGGCCTGATTAATTACTTCTTTGGCATTATCAAAATGTTTTTCTTTAATTAAAGCGTTAATGTAACTGACCCAAAATTGTTCTATCTTTGGGCTGGCTTCCAGAGCAGTTTTAAATAGAGATAATGCTTCCTCATTTTTATTTACAGATACTGCTATCACGCCAAGGTTATGATTTGCATCTGANTGATTNGGAAAGTCTCTTAAAANAATTTTNTAAAATTGNTTGGCTTTTTTAAAATTACCTCTTTTAAAGGCCAGGTTTCCTTTATTAAGAATTTGATGAGNAGAAAGTACCATAGTAAAAAACTTGTTAAAATATTAATACTTTCAGCAATATTTATGCCAATAAATGTTAAGTNATAATCCTTAAAANTAGTGATATTNAAAATANATCTATTTTAATTTTTTTCGATNTTATTTATGTCATCNGAAATTTCTAAATAAGCAGCNAAAACATCATTTTCAGAAATTATTCCAATAAACTTTTTATCATTTTTATCAATAATTGGTATACTTTCTCCAACAAAATTAGATAACTTTTTTATAGCATCTAACAGGCTTATGTTTGNATCTAAAATAATGGGTTTATTTTGTAAAAAATTAGTTATTTGCTGATTTTTTTTGTCTATAATATCGATTAATCTTATTTTTCCAATGAACTTATCTTTTTTAGATAACACATATCCTTCTGTATCTTTGTTTTTTAATAGGAGATTAATTGATGCTTTTGTGAACATTTTTTCCGAAATTCTTGTAAATTTTTTACTTGCATAATTAANTANATTTATCTCATTTAAAAGAATTTGTTCTCTGCCTTTTGAAATNTCAATTCCTCTTGANAGAAGTTGTCTNTCAAAAAAACTATTGCCAAACACTCNACTTGTTAAAAATGTACAAATGGAAATGGGTACTATTGATGCAATTGAATACTCATATGATCCTGTTAGTTCTAATACTAAAATAATTGCTGTAATTGGAGCTCCAATAACGGAGCTAGCCACTGAAGCCATTCCAGCAACTGCAAGTACACTTAAGTGATTCAATTCAAAATCAAAAAAATTAAAATTATAAACTACTGCTCCAACTATTGCGCCAAGAAAAAGTGCAGGAGAAAATGTACCACCAAAAAAACCAAGTCCAATACAACAGCTTGTTAAAAATAATTTTCCAACAAGGAGTATTATTAAAAATGATAAATCTAAATTCTTTGTAATAATAGATAAAACAGTTTCTGTTCCTAGGCCGAGTACTTCATCTAAAAATAATCCTATAATTCCACACAGTAATCCGGCAATAACAGGTGCAGTCCAAAGTGAGATATTAAATTTTTTTGGAATTGAACTTACAAAAATCATGGATTTCATAAATGAGATTGCTACTAAAGCTGCCAAAGGACCTATAATAAGTAAAGCAATAACAATATCAGAAAATTCAAACTCTAAGTTGTTCATTAAAAGAGGGGGAGACACAATACCAATTTTATATGCTGCATAATTAGCTGTTATTGATGATAAAGCTATTGATGTAATTGCTTTTAGAGAAAAATGTCTTAACACGGTTTCGTGAGCAAAAATTATCCCAGCTATCGGTGCACCAAATCCAGCAGAAATAGCAGCAGCAACTCCACTACCAATAATAATGTCATGTTGAATTTTTGGCATAAATTTCAATCTTCTTAAAAATGATGAAATAGTTGCTCCAAAGTGAACTAAAGGACCGTAAATGCCTACAGACGCTCCGCCACTAATTGATATCAAAGAAGCTAAAGTTGAAGTGAAACCACCTTTAAGATTTAATTTACCAGCTTTATTATGAGCTGCATAAATTGTATCAGCAGGTCCAAACCATCTTGGAAGTTTTGTAATATACAATAAATAACCAACTAAAATTGAAGCAGGCAAACAAATCATTAATGGAATCAAATTAAGTTTATATCCAAAAATATTAAAATTTACCGTAAAATTTGGATTTAGAAACAGTTGTTCAAACAAATTTTGGGCAGCGATTATTAAAATTTGAGCAACTCCAGAAACGATTAATCCTATAATTATTGACACAAATAAAAGCGCAAAATTTTCGATAATGACTTGTTTTTTAGTTGAAATATTCATTTCATCCTTTTTTATAATTAATTATAATAAACTATTCTTGTGTAACAATAAACTAAAAGCCAATTATTACAGCTGTGGCATTAAAATTGCAGAAAATATGCCGTAAAATATATAAATAAGAGACAATAAAATGGCAGTAGATTATTTAAGCGCTTTAAATTCCAAAGGTAGTGGTTTAAATATTACTCAAATTGTAGATAGTTTGGTTAATGCTGAAAAAATACCACAAAGCGATATTATAAATAAAAAAATAACTGAAAATAATACTTCAATATCTGCTATTGCAGAAATCAAAAGTGCCATGTCAAATTTTTCTGCCACTGTCAAAGCGTTGAATGGTGCAACAGCATATAATCCAACGTCAAATAGTTCTTCTTTATCAATAAATGTAACAGATTCAGCAAAAGCTACATCTTTAAACTCAAGTGTGAATGTAACTGCATTAGCTGCTGGACAAACTTTAGCTTTTACTGGATTTTCTTCAACTACTTCGGTTGTTGGTGCTGGATCTTTAACTTTACAAAGAGGTGATTGGTCTTCTGGTAGTTTTGTTTCAAGTTCGACCGTATCCTCAAAAATATTAAATGTTTCATCAACCGATACTTTGTCATCATTGCGTGATAGTATTAACGCTTTAAATTATGGAGTAACTGCAAGTATTTTGGGTTCTGGTGATGGAACTTATAATTTAGTTTTAAAATCTGAAACAGGGTCTGAAAATGCTTTAAGAGTAACAGCAACCGAAAGTCCTTCAGGTTCTGGATTATCAGCTATAGATAACACAACCACAAATGGATCAAAACAAACAATTGCAGGAAGTAATGCTACTATAGTTGTAGACGGAATGACCTTAACAAGGACATCAAATACGGTTGATGATTTATTTGATGGTTATGAAGTCAATTTAATAAGTACAACTTCATCAGCTGCAAATCTTATATCAACAGTTGATGTTGAAACTGCAAAAGCTAATATGAATGTATATATTGACTCTATCAATACCTTAAAAAAATTATTTAATGAAAAAACTTATAGAGGATCTGCGACCGAAGACGCTGGAGAGTTATCATCTGACACAGTCATAAATGGAATAAAAAAACAAATAGATCTTCATTTGTCAGGAGGATTACCAGGTTTTGGTGCAAACAGCCTATACTTATCAAATTTAGGTGCTAGAACAGAAAAAGATGGGACCTTATCACTAAATTCTAGGCTATTTGAAAAAGAAATTAAAGACAACCCATCAACTTANGATGCAATTTTTAATTCAACTTATTCTTCATCATCTACATTATTATCTGTTTCAGGGGGGACAAACAAGCCGCCCATTGCAGGAAGCTATACTTTTGAAATGACAGCATATGTTTCTGGAGCTTTGACTGGACTAAATAGTACAGATAGNACACCTGAAGTGACAAGTTCAAATAATACAATTCAAGTNACAGTTGATGGTGTGTCTACAAGTACTGTTACNATCCCAGCATCACATTATTCCTCCCAAGGGGCTTTAGCAACAGCTATTCAGACAGCAATAAATAGNGATTCTAATTTAACTTCGGTTGGTAATTCAGTAATAGTTACTCATGAAAACGGAAGTTATACTATAAAATCAGCTTCAAAAGGAAGTTCTACTTCAATTGTTTTGAATGCAATTGGAACTAATTTAGATAGTTTTTTAAAAATGAATGGTTCAGCAGATGCAGATGATATAGGTTCTTCTCAAGGGGGAGTAGCGAGTACAGCAATAACATTAAATGCATCTTCTTCATTTATAACTTCAACAGATCCAGATGGTTTAGTAGATGCAGAAACAATAGGAAGTTCTGGTGATTTAACTATTGATGGCACACAAGCAGGTTTAGCAGCAAGTGGACTAAATTCTCTTATCACAATTAATAGTTCAAATAATCTTTCAGGAGTAGAATTTACCATTACAGGAACAAATGTTGATGGTACCGCAATTACAGAGACAATTACAGGACCAACTGCCGGTGCTACGGTTATATCATCAAATATATTTAAAACAGTTACAAGGATTCAAACTAATGGCGCTGCATCAGCTGTAAATGTTGGAACGAAATCTGCGTTTGTAAACACAGATGGAAAACGAGCAAGTATAACAAGTAGTGGGGGAGATGAAAGCTCAGTTTCTTTTACAATTGTAGGTACAGACATGAGTGGTATTGCCCAAACTGAAGTTGTTACTGGGCCTGCTGCAAGTGCTACTGTCTTAGGTGAAAAAACATTTAAAACTATTACTTCAATAACTCCAAATGCCAATACATCAAGTTCTATTACAGTTGGCTTTACTGGAGTTGGCATTACAACAACTGGAGTTACTGGATCTGCTACTTTAAATACTAGTACAATGGTTGCAGACGTTACAAACGACATTTTTTCTATGTCTACAGGTGATGCTGCGGGATTAAAGGTTCAATATTCTGGTCTTGGGGCAGACGCATCTGTGTATTACGGTGAAAGTTCTGTGGATAGATTAACTTTCTATATTGATGATATTCTATCTTCTTCTAATAGTTTAATATCAGATAGGTTGTCACGATTAAATAAGGATTTAGTATCTCAAAATACAATGTTAAGTGATCTCGACACTCAATATGAAGCTATACATGATAGATATATGGTTCAATTCACGGCAATGGAGCAGGCTGTTACTAGTTTAAAATCAACTGGCGATTATTTAACTAATTTATTTAAAGCAATGAATAAAGATGATTAAATTGGTTAAATAAACTAAGATCTACAAATTTCTAAACAAATTTTAAATATGTCGTAATTCTTTGTAACAACTAACATAGGAGTTACAAAAATGGCTAGTGTAAATACTAATATGGGTTCACTTATTGCTCAAGCAAATATGGGCAAGCAAGAAAGAGCCATGAATACCGCGATGGAAAGACTTTCATCAGGTCTTAGAATCAATAGTGCTGCTGATGACGCAGCCGGTTCAGCTATTGCATCTAAATTAACATCTCAAGTAAAAAGTTTGGGTCAGGCAATTAGAAATGCAAATGATGCTATTTCTCTTACTCAAACAGCTGAAGGTGCTTTAGGAGAAGTTGAAAATATACTTCAAAGAATGCGTGAATTATCAGTGCAATCTGGAAACAGTACATTAAATGCATCTGATAGAACCCAAATTCAAGGAGAATTAGATCAATTAGCTGCAGAAATTGACGCAATTGCTCAAAAAACTAACTTTAACAGAGTACAACTTTTAGATGGTTCAAATGATAAATTAACCATTCAAATGGGTATTGATGCAACTGATACACTTGATATTGCATTAAAGAAAACAACTGTAGAGAGTTTAGGAATTGGAAGTTCTTCAACAGCTTCTACATTTCAAATCACAACTGGAAGAATAACAACTATTGCTAACTTTACCGAAGATGATATTAAAATAAATGGTAAAAATATTACTTCTGCAGATGTTACAGCTGCTACTGCATCATTTTCAAAAGCTGGCACTACAAATGGAACTGTTGATGTAACAGCTGTTGTAGGAAGTGCTACACAACATGCTGCAGCCTTAGCTGAATTAATTAATACAAATACACAAGAACATGGTGTTGTTGCATCCGCTTTTAACGAAGTAAGAGCTGGTACAAATGTATTCACTTCAGGTGATGTAACTATTAATGGTACAACTGTGGTAGCAAGATCTACTAAGGAAGAATTTGTTACTGCTGTTAATGCCGAAGTATCAAATGTTGATGCGAGAATAGATGCTGATGGCTATGTCGTTTTTTCAAATGATACAGGATATGCTATAAATTTTGCTAGTTCGTCTGAATTAGGAATTACAGCTGATGCATATGGTGGTTTTGTAACATTAACAAGTTTAGACAATACACCAATCACTATACAAGCCGGTTCTAAAGAAAACGGTTATGGTGCTAACGAAGGTAGAAGATCAGATGTCGCAACTATGGGTTTTAACGAAAGTAACATTGTTGATGGTAAATTAGCTGTTACAGGTAATGTTTATGTTGACTCAGACCAATTAACCGGTGCTGATGGATTACTCATTAATGACGTTCTCATTACTGAGTTAGATGGCCAATCTTCTACTTCTATTCATGCTAATGATAAAATTGCACAGATAAATGATAAAACCGATCAACATGGTGTTGTTGCTTCAGGATTTAACCAAGTTGCTGTGACTCTTAATTTTATTACTGCAACAATGGATTGTGCTTCAGATTTAACAATTAACGGCATAACTATTGATGTTTCCCAGGATGCGACAGTCACAGACTTAGTAGAAGGACTTAATGCTGGTCTTGCAGGTAAAGTTGATATTGTTGCTTCAATAGAGGAAGATACTGGTAAAATGCTTTTAACAAGTGAATCTGGATTAACTATTAACTTTGATGATACAGGTGCCGCTTTATTCTCAGCTGTTACTTACACAGATGGATCTGCTGTTACAACTGCATTATCAACTGGTGCGGCAACAGCCAGAGGTTATATTACCTTAACATCGCTTGATGGCTCAGCTATAAAGATTTCTGATGGTGATCAAGATAACGCTGNTGATAATGGAGCTGACAGAATTGGTTTTGCNTCTCAGAACGAAGCNGGTAANNNTACTCAAGGTGTTAGCGTAGGTAGTGTAGAGGCTTCAAATGCTGCTCTATCNTCAATAGACAATGCAATTGAAAGTGTATCAAAGTTTAGAGCAAGTTTTGGTGCATATGAAAACCGTCTTGATGCTGCAATAAACAATCTTGTAACTTTACAGGTTAATACTGATGCAGCAAGATCTAGAATTGAAGATGCTGATTTTGCAGGTGAAACAAGTTCATTGACAAAAGCTCAAATACTTTCACAAGCTGCAACTTCAATGCTAGCGCAAGCAAATGCTTCAAAGAATAGTCTTTTAGCTCTTTTACAAGGTTAATTTGATTATTAATTGAACATTGAAAAAAGCCCTCGAGTTTGTATTAAGCCCCCCACAAATGGGGGCTTTTTTCGTTTTAAATTAAAAAAATTATTAAAATCAATAAGCCCCCAAGAATTGGGGGCTTATTTTTGTGGAGGAACCGTAAAATTTAATTTTGTAATAAAGTAAGAACGTTTTGCTGTATTCTTCCTGCCTGTGCAATCATTGCAAGAGCTGATTGCTGAAGTATTTGGGCCTTAGTTAAAGTTGCAGATTCTTTTGCAAAGTTTGCATCTCTAATTCTTCCCCTTGATGCTTCAGTATTGACAGCAACGTTTGTTAAATTATCTATGGCTTTTTCCATTCTACTCATCAAAGCTCCAAGCTTTGCTCTTTCTTTATGAATTCTGTCTAAGGATCTATCTATAATTCTTAAAGCATTAATTGAAGATTCTCTTGTTTTTACATCAACAGTTTCTAATTTATCCAGTGATGCTGCACCAGGTGAAGATTCAAATAAGCTTTTTTCTTCTTCACCAAGAACAGTAAAGCTATTACTTGAATAAAATTCTAATTGTCCTGAAATAATTGCTGAATCAGCGCCTTTTAGACCAACTGTTACGGCTGCACTGGTATTAGAAGCAGGGGTTACTGAGAATATTGAACTAAATACTAATCTTCCACTTGCTGTATTACCAGCAGTAGGGCCTTTTATAACTTCTGTTTGGGCNTTACCATCCATATCATATCCAACAACTGAGAATAAAACTGCGCTTTCGTCACCTGTGGTACTTGTAATTGTTACGAGAGATGATTTAGCATTAACGGCTTGTTCTATTCCTGCTGTAATCGTACCAGCAAGTGCACCACTAACGGAAATTGAATCCACGCTTTTAAACACTTTTGTGCTGGTTACCGCAGCAGCATTACCCATTGTTACATCTTCAATTAGAGTGTTACCATAAAGATCTTTTCCAGTTATTGTTGCTGTACGTGCAGCATCATTACCCCCAGAAGTTAAGGTAATTCTTGAATTTAATGTTAATGAAGTTGCACCAGAAACTAAAGCNACTGTACTTCCAGCTGAAAACCCTGTACCACTTTGGCTTGCAGCTATAGATGTTGCTGAAGCTGTTGAAGCTTTTCCAGATGTGTTAAGTGTCATTGCATTGGATGCAGTACCACTTGCTGAGGCAACGACATCATCTGCATCTGTNGTAACTGCAGCTTTATCAGCTAACATAATTGAACTTCCGGCAGTAGCTTCATCATTATCTAAACTTGTTACAACAAGAACTTTATTAGGTCCTGATGAGGCGGTATCACCTGCAAAATCCACGTCACCTAATTTAATATCATAGCCCTCATTTTGAACTAAAATAATACTTGTTGAGTCGGCAGATAAAGTTGCTGTAACACCTGTTGTGGTCGTATAATTATTTACTGCATCCCTCAAAGCAGATAAGTTAGATGTGCCTGTTGTTGCACCAAAAGTAATATTTCCAGAAACTGCTGTTGCTGTGGCATTTTTACCTTGAATTGTAAATGCTACACTATTTTGACCAGTATTTTCTGAACCAAAAGCTTTAGCCTCAATCTTCAATTGAGTTGACGCTAATGCATTTACTCCAGTTGTTTCAAAAGCATTATTAACTAAAGTTGCCACATCCCTAATTGTTGATCCTGCTGTAGTAGTAAGTGTCTTACTCCCAAGAATTCCATGAATTGTAATATCTTCTGCCTGTACTAAGTTTGCATTACTTACTGTATCAGTAGCTAAGGCATTTAACGCCAAGTTGTTTGCAGTGCTTGCGCTATTAGTCCCGCTTGTATTAGCAGTACCATATTCGCCGTCTGTTGTGTCAGATGTAACTTTAAAAGCACCTAAAGCATCCAATCTCATAGAAGAAATTGAAAGAGTTGCAAATTCTCTTTCATGAACACCAATTTGAAATCTTCTATCCGCAAATGTGCCATCTAAAACTGCAATCTCATTAAAAGTAGTATCTCTAGTCACACGATCATGTTCAGCTAATAACTGTTGAACTTCTGTGTTAAGATAACTTCTTTCTTCTGCATTGTATGAGTCAGTAGCAGATTGAATTGCTAACATTCTAACTCTTTGTAAAATTGAGGATGTTTCATCTAAAGCTCCTTCTGTGACTTGAGCCATAGAAATAACGTCAGCTGCATTTCTAGCAGACTGCTCCAAACCTTTAATTTGTGAAGTCATTCTGTCAGATATGGCTGCACCTGCCGCATCATCTCCAGCGTGATTTATTCTTTTACCCGATGACAACCTTTCCATAGCAGTCGTTAAATCACGATCTGTCTTGTTCAGATTGTTCAAAGCATATTTTGCAGCTATATTAGAATTAACTGTTGGCATATTAAACTCCTTAATTGCNTCGGGTATTCTGCAATTGTCATGCCAAAAAATAATAGTTTTTTAGATTATATATATAGGTCTATGTTTTTCTGCATTTTATAGAGTTTTAAATTAATCTCACTTGTCATTTGGTATCGTGTTGCTTTCTCATTATGTCGGAAATTTGACGAATTAATTGATTTTGCCTTAAGAAAACTCTCTGTAGTTGACCCACTTGATGGTCCAAGACTTGGGGAATAGACTTTTTTCATATAGTCTGGAACCAGGTTATTATTTCTCCTATATATATTTGACGATTGATCAACAAAATTTATTTGAGAATTAATTGGCATACTGTTTGCAGAATAGGTATTGGAATATGTCCCGTTTGCGTTAGCAATAGGTTGAATGCTATGAACATTGCTATATGAATTAATCGGTTGCATATTTCTAAAATAGAATAAAATTGTTAATTAGTAAATATAATTTAGAAAATGAATAATGACTTTAATATAAATCTTTATAAAAAATCTCAACAGAGTAGCAATTCTGTTAAAACACCTCATGAGATTGTTAGGTTTTTAATGGAAAATTTATTAAAATCAATGAAAAATATACATAATTGCATAAATTTAGTAGATGAATCGTTAGAAGAAGCAGAAGTTCAGAAAAAAATGTCCAAAAAAGAATTAGCTGCATTTAAATCAAAAAATGCTTCTAAAGCACTTACAATTATCTATAGCCTTCAAGTATCTTTAGACTTTGATAAGACGCCTGAAATTTCTAGAAATCTTTTTCAATTATATGAATTTTGTAGAATCCAAATAATTAATTCTCTTTTAAAAAAAACAAAAACAGGCTTAATCAAGGCTATTGAAGCTTTAAAAGAAATTCTTGAGGGTTGGTTAAACATTAGTCCTGGGAAGACTCAAAGTGTCTAAAGAATTTAAATTAAAATTAGAAGAATTGGAAAATTTATCAATACGTATCTCTGATAATATAAGTTTAGGAAACTATAATGATATTCTTCAACTTGATCTTTTAAGACAAAATATCATTAAAAGCATAAATCCTGATCATGCTATGAATTTTAAAAATGATCTAACTAAAATATATGAAAAAAACTTAAATCATGTAAATGCTATAAACGAAAATCTTTCTAATTTAAAAAAAGAATCAAGGCATTCCCTAGAATGTTTTGCAGCATACAAAAAAAAATAAAAAAAAATTAAACAATTTTCATTTTGCGTCGTAGATAATTTTGTAACTCTTAAACTAAATTTGTGGGGGCAATATGTTTATAGTTGGACATCACGATAGAAGTACGTCTATCATCCAAAAAAATTTAATTTCAAGTTTAAAAAGAACTCAGGAATCTACTGAAAGGTTATCATCCGGAAAAAGAGTGAATAAATCTTCAGACGACCCGGGTAATACAGGGACAATTTCTAAATTAAATGCTAAAATTGGGAGTATTTCAGAAGCTTTAAAAAATGCTTCTTCTGCAAAA
>NZIY01000009.1 GCA_002691795.1 SAR116 cluster bacterium | reverse complement strand
GAAATTAATTTCCCCATTTTAATTTTAATTTATCACTTTCCTATATCTTAATATAGGAAGCGGTTTTNACTAAAATCAAATTAGACATAGACCACCTCCTTTCTTAATTACAAATTATTTATAAATAATAGCAGATGATTTTAAAATGATAAGAATATTAATAATTTATTTAAAATTATTTGTTATTTTGATTAAAAACTTAACAAGTATAATTAATATACTTAGTATTAGAAGGTCGAATAATAAAAATCATAAAGTTTTACTTAATAAAATTCGCCATATTTGCCACTTGTTTCATTTTTAAACATTCCACACTAACTACATCCATAAGTAGCCTTAATTTGGTCCTTTGAAATAAAATTTGAAATTATTAAGTTTAAATTGTAATTTTATTGTTAAGTTAATTTTGAGGATTAGTTATGAATGAATTTTTTGAGTTAAGAATATACAAAGTTTTTCCAGGTAAAATGAAACAGTGGATAGAATTAATGGAAAATATAATTATTCCTTTTCAAGTTTCTAAGGGTATGGTTATTCACGGTAGTTTTAAAGAAAATAGTTTTGATAGATTTTTTTTGAGAGATAATGAACGTCAAATGGAAAAACTAAATAACAGAAATTTATATATTTGGATAAGGAGATTTGAAAGTTTAGAGCACAAGGAAGATCTTTATAAAAAAGTCTACGAAAGTGAAAAATGGATTAAAGATATAGGACCTAAAGTTAATAAATTAATAGATAGAAATACTATAGTTGTTCATAATATTACTTCTACATCACTATCAATTATGAAGTGATTAAAATAAAGAATCTAAGCCATAATTCCCTAAATTTTTGAGGCTTAATGTAATGAAAACGGAGTTTTCAGGCAGAATGTCTCTATCTGGTGCTCCATCTTTATTTTTATAACTTAGTTTTATAGAAAGACAATCTTGAAACATATAATCACCAACATAATCTATAGAAAGTTCTTCTTCAACAAGTTCTGTATCATTATTATTTAAATCATATTTGTTACTGTAACTAATTTCCCAGTTGTTTATTTTTTTTCCAAAAATAAATTGAACTTCTTCTCTGTCGGAATTATCGTTAGTTAAATTCTTATCAATTGATCTATGTATAGCCCTATAATATAAAGATTCATATTTTCCATAAAACTCCAAGCTAGAGTAATTGTTTTCCAAGTCGTGATGATTTAAAAGTGTATTAAAAGAAATATTTAAAAGGTTAGAACTCATCCACTTCATTTCGCCTATAAAGTCTGACTGTCTGTTTTGATTTAAAAAATTATTATTTTGTTGAGTGCCACCTATTTTTTGACTTTGGCCAATAAAAAATGAAAAGTCTCCAAAATCCGAACTTAAATCGTTATCAATACCGAAATTAATTCTTTGGTTTGTTTGAATGTTGTCTCTTCCTTGATATTGATTGATTAGGAATAGATTTGCCTGATCAATTCTATAATCTGAAGAATCTCTGTTAGGTATATCTGTTTTTCTATCAGAGCTATGAGTTGAAATAATTTGTAATTTCGGTGTTATTAATAGGTCAAAGTTTTCGAAATCATATAAAAAATCTTTTTTTGACAAAATGCTTAATCCAAAAGAAAGTCTATCAAGATATTTATTATCATTTACATCGGTTGAAGGTCTGTCTTTAATAGCATAAAGATCCAGACCAGCCTCTGCACCTAAAACAAAATCAGTAAAATTTGTTGGTATTTTCTTCTCTATTTGACCAGAACCAGTCCATCTTTGAATATCATAACCTTCATCATCTTTAATTTCATGAGCATTAAGCAGAACTCTATAATCAAAGTTTTTGCCATTTTGAAATATTTGATGTTTTATTGAAGGTTGAATAGTTGGTTGATTATCCTTAGAGGTCAAATCTAGATTGTCATATTTATACCATTGTATCTCTGAAATTGAATTGCGTGTAATTTTTTCAGCTTTTATAAAACTTTTATATTCTGATGAATCATCAAGATTATATCTTCTCATAAAGGTATCTTGATCAGTATATTTACCTAATGCATCAACTGTCCAATTGTTATCCAACTTTGCGTTATATTTAATATTTGAAGCAAATACATTGTCATCATTTTGCTTGTTTGTATCAACTTCACCCTGAAAAATGTTGGTTTCCAATGATCCTGAAATATATTTTTTTCTAGCATTAAATTGGTTTATGTAGCCATTTTTACCTTTATAGTGATTAGTGAATGTAGAATCCCAACTCTCATCTTTTGTAACAAAATAGTAAGGTACTGAAAATTGAAATCCATTTCTACTTGAATGACCAAAAGAAGGTGTTAATAATCCACTTTTTCTTTTAACTGTTGGGTCAGGATGAGTTAAATAAGGTAAATAAAAAATCGGATAGTCTAAAATCCTTAAAACAACATTTTCAAAATGTAAAGTTTTAGTTAGTTTGTCATGAGTGACTTGGCTTGAATTAAGTTGCCATATAGGTTTTTCATCATTTTTGAAATCACATTCACATGGCGTATATTCACCATTAATAAAAATACTTTTTTCATCATTTTTTGACATTTTAGAAGCTTTAATTTTTGAATTATCTTTAAACTGAGCAAAAAGAGTTAATGCTACGATATCCTTAAATTCGTTAGTTAAAGTTATTTCAGATGTTTTGTAAATTGTACCATCAACATTTGTAATGGTAATATCACCAGTTGCTATTGCTTTATCTAAACTTTTGAAATACTTAACAATGTCAGCTCTAATTACTTCGTTTTCAGACTTAATAATTACATTACCTTTTGCAATCATCAAATTTTTATTTTCGTCAACTTCTAGGTTATCACTCGTAAATTCTACATTACCCTTAGTTTGCTGAGAATATGAAGAGGTCTGAAAAATAATTAATAATAAAAATACAAATATAAACTTCATGAGATCATAATAACTAAAATTAATTAAAATAGAACTACTTAAATAAAAATCTTCCCAGGGTTCATTATATTATTTGGATCAATAATTTTCTTTAAATNTGTCATCATTTTATATGTTATTGGNTCTTTAAAATTCTTAAGGTTATTTTTTTTTAATTGTCCTATACCATGCTCTGCTGAGAATGATCCG
The DNA here is from genome assembly GCA_002691795.1 of SAR116 cluster bacterium. GTDB lineage: Bacteria > Pseudomonadota > Alphaproteobacteria > Puniceispirillales > Marisalimonadaceae > TMED54. Next base: position 21,463 of record NZIY01000009.1, on the reverse strand, counting down.
TTTAATGTATTAATTATCCTATACAAATTTTCNGTAATTTCTTGTGAAAAATTTTCAAACCCATCTTCACCCTTGCCATTGCCAAAAACATTATAATGTAAATTACCATCGCCCAGGTGTCCAAAATATATTGTTCTAGTTCCATCTAATTTTGATGAAATCATTTTTTGTGCATCTAAATGGAATTGGTCTATATTATGAATTGGTAGAGAAATATCATGTTTAAGACATTTTTTAGCTTTAGACTTTTCTAATTCTTTTTTTTCGTTTTCTGCAGCGCTTTCTCTAATCTCCCAAAGCGATTTTTTTTCTAATTCATTTTTACATATAATTGCATCTTCAATTAACCCTTTTTCCAATGCTTTTGATAATAAATTTTCAAGTTTATCTCCTAAATTTGTTGTACCATTGAGGTTTAAAGAAGTGTCAACTGTTGATGTTGTCGCTAATTCTAACAAAACGCCCATTTGAGGTATTTTATTAAAAGGAATTGATATATTTTCTATATTATTTGAGGCAACTTCCCAGAAAACTTTTGGCATAAGTTCAAAAGCTTCCAATTCGTTATTTAATTCATCTTGAAATAAATTAAGTAGTTTAATTGCATTTTTTATTGTCATCGCTTCAACAAAAGCAGTAATGTTTAGTTTTGGTTTAGCAAAGAGTTTCATTGTAGCAGCAGTAATAATTCCTAAAGTTCCTTCTGCACCAATAAAGAGATTTTTTAAATCATACCCTGTGTTATCCTTTTTTAGGACTTTTAACATATTCATAATCTCACCGTTTGGTAAAACAATTTCTAAACCTAAACAGAGTTCTCTAGTATTTCCGTATTTTAAAACATTTATACCGCCAGCATTTGTTGATAAATTTCCTCCAATAGTACATGAACCTTTTGCACCTAAACTAAGCGGGAAAAAAAGATTATTTTTTTCTACCTCATCATGTATTACGCTTAAAATTACTCCTGGTTCAACAGTTATANTCATTGATTGTTTATCAATTGATAAAATTCTATTCATTTTTTCTGTACTGATTATTACTGAAAGAGAGTTTTTTATAGGTGTTGCACCACCACAAAGACCAGTATTTCCTCCTTGTGGTACAACAGAAATTTGATTATCATTAGCAAACTTGAAAATTTTTGAAATTTCCTCTTTATCTTGAGGTTTTAAAANTGCTATTGCATCACCATTATATTGGCCCCTCCAATCATTAGTATATTTAAAATGATCATTAACATCAAATATAGGCTTTGATTTTAGATTTAATGAAACAATCTTACTTTTATANTCATTCAACAAAAGAAGCTCTTTTTAGTCTATCATTTATAGCTTTGCCTATNCCAACATTAGGAATTGGTAAAACTTGAATAAAATTAAGGTTATATTTATCTAAATATCTTAAACCCTCATATAGTAAATGTGAAGCTTCAAATAAATTTTCTGACAAACTCAAATTAAAATGATGTTTTGAATTTTTAAAATCTTTAGGGAGTTCTCCAAAGCTCAAGCATCCAGAACCAACTATATATTTTTTTTGATTAATTAAAACTTTTGTATTTGGTGAATAATGTTTATTTAATAAACCTGGTGATAGTAAACCATCTGACAAATTTTTATTAACAACTTTTAAGTTAGTAATTTCTTCAATTTTTTCAGAGGTTATAAAACCTTCTCTCAAAATTATAGGATTTTTACCTCTACAATCTATCACAGTTGATTCAATACCAATTTCACATTTGCCATAGTCTAGAATTTTAGCTATTTTCCATGAGGGTCCTACATTTTTTTTGAAATCAATTTTTACGTGATCAGCAGAAGTTGGGCTTACTCCTCCAGATTTATTTGCACTTGGTGCCAAAATGGGGTGTCTTAACTTTGATATTANGTCAATTGCAATTGGGTGAGATGGTATTCTAACTGCAAGGGTGGAACGACCCCTNGATAAAATTTTTGCATACTTATTTTTAGAATTGATTTGTAAAACCATTGTTAGAGGCCCTGGCCAAAATTTTNCAGCTAATTTTTTTGCTAAATTTGTAAATAGTACAAATTTTTCAGTTTGGTTTATATTTGAAAAATGAGCAATTAAAGGATTGTCTTTTGGTCTATTTTTAGCTTTATATATAGAAGAAATAGCTTTTTCATTGACTCCTATGGCTCCTAATCCATATACAGTTTCTGTAGGAAAAACAATTAAATTCCCATTTTTTAAAGATTTCACGGAATCTTTAATTTCTTGGTTATAAAGTGAAATGTTTTTTACATTCTCCAAAAAATACTTGGGCGGCGGAATTTTTTTAAATTTACCAAATGCTATAAAATTCTGATTTTTAAAATTCTGTTTGTTATAAAATAATTCTAATCCATTTGAAGTAAAAATATTTCCTCCGCTTGCTTTTAAGATACTATGACCTGCAGCTGTATCCCATTCCATTGTAGGAATANTTCTAGGATAAATATTATATTTGCCTTCAGCCATATAACAAAATTTTAAACTTGAGCCTATATCTTCAATTTTTATTGGCTTAATTGTATCAAGCCATTTTTTTAAACCTGATTTATAGTTTGTAGAACTACAGATCATATTTAATTTGCTTAAATCAATATATTTGGGCTTAAGTTCTTTTGAGTCATTAATTTCAAATGATTTTGATATTTTATACGCTTTATTATTGTAATTATACCATGTGGATGATGTAGTTGGTTGAGTTATTATACCAAATACTGGTTCATTATTAAAAACTAATCCAAAATTTATTGTAAAAAAACCGCTTTTATTGATAAACTCTTTTGTACCGTCAATTGGATCAATAAGCCAAAATCTTTTATTTTTATTTTTTATTCTATCTGAATAATTTTCTTCTGAAATAATTAGATCATTAGGAAATAATTTTTTAAGTTTTATAGAAGCTAATTTACTAATTTCTAAATCNGCATTAGTGACTGGGGAATAATCTTCTTTAATTCTGACGTTTAAATTTTTATCATAAAAATGTTTAAGTGCTATTTCATTACATTCTCTAACTATATCAATAATCTTTTTTATTTCATTATAACTAATCATTATTTATTGCTTACTATAATAATGCCATAACAATAGAGCTGCTGATCCTCTAAAGGGCATCCATTTTTTTGCTAAAATATTAACATCGTTTTCAGTTGGCCTTCTATCAAGTTTATTTAATTTTTTAATTGCTTCTTGTATAGCTAAATCTCCTCCTGGCCATGCATCACAATCTTCTAATACAAATAATTGATAATTGTTAATTGTCCATTTTCCAATGCCCTTTATCTTAATAAGAGAATTATAAACAAATTCTGAGGAAGAATTTTCAAATTCGATTAGATTAATTTCATTTTGATCAATTTTTTTTGCTAAATTTTTTAAATATTGTATTTTTCTAAATGATAATCCAAAATTTTTTAAAAATAAATCATCGTATTTTAAAAATTTTATATGTGTTGAGATCTTATTTTTTAAGAGTCTTTCAAATATACTATCTGCAGCTTTTCTTGATATTTGCTGGCCAATAATTATTTTCATCAATGATTTAAAATTGTTTTCTTCTTTTCTACAATTTGGCAAACCATATTTACTTATAATGTATTTATAATTATTATCTAATTTACTCAGTGTTTGAAAACTGTTTAATATTTGATCTGACCAATGATTATTCATATTAAATTTATTAAATTATTTATACTATAGTAAAAAATTATGCTTTGGGATTTAAATATAAGATTATTTCATATTTTATTAATTTTAATAATTTGTATATCGATTATATCAGCTAAAATGGGGTTTTTTTATATACATGAAGTTTCAGGAGTAACGTTATTATGTATTGTTACGTTTCGAATATATTGGGGNTTTTTTGGTTCATATTTTGCTAAATTCAAAAATTTTAATTTAAATTATGAATCTATAAAAAAATTCCTGAAAACTAAAGATTTTAAATATTTTGGTCATAATCCTCTTGGATCTATTTCAATAATATCTTTGTTAATTTTAACTATTGTAATTTCAGTTAGTGGATTATTTTCTTCAGATGACATAATTTANGATGGTCCATTAGTATTCCTTGCTCCGGGTTTTTCATCCATTTTTACAAAAATACATAANTTATCTCATTATTTATTATACTTTCAAATATTTATTCATTTATGCGCTGTATTTTTTTATCAATTTTATAAAAAAAAGTTAATTATCCAACAAATGATAGATGGGAAATCTAGAGATCAAAACTTTAAGAATATAGATTTCTCACCTAGAAAAATGAAANTTGGTTTTTTTATATTAATTCTATGTTCTTTTAGCCCTCTAATTCTATATTTATTAACCTATGTCAGGAGTTAAATTAACGCCTTCAATGCCATGTATTGCTGCTATTTCATCATTATCTGAGGAATCACCTGATATTCCCAAAGATCCAATGATTTCTTTATTATTATTCCTTATCAATACACCACCAGGAACNGGGACTAAATTTCCATCTGCCATNGTATTAATTGCATCTATGAAGTACGCTTGTTGTTCAGCTCTATTAAATAAAGCNCTTGATCCCANACTCATTTGAAATGCTCCATTTGCTTTCCCATAGGCAATTCCAAATCTTAAAGGGCTAGTTCCATCTTCTGCTAAACAAGCTTTAACAGCACCTCGGTTATCAAGTATAACAATCATCAAAGGGTTTAATTTCAATTCTCTACCTTTTTCAATTGATTTTTCAATTATTTTTTGTGCAGTTTTTATATCTATGTTATTCATCTTAACTCCTAAACCATTTATGTTATTAGATAAAATTGGGTGAAANATTATGCCATTAAGTCAAAATTTACAAAATTATCTAAATTCTATTAACTCTAAAACAGATTTTTATATTGTTACAACTTTTTATAAATTTTTAGAATTAAAATATTATAAAGAATTTAAAATTACATTTGATAATTTCCTGATTAAAACAGATATTAAAGGAACAATTTTGCTTGCTAAAGAGGGAATTAATGGAACTATATCTAGTTCAAAACATGATTTAAAAAGATTTTTTTTATTTCTTGAAAAATTTAAAGAATTTAATGAAATTTGCCCTAAATATTCTTGTGCTGATAAAAATCCATTTTTAAGAATGAAAGTAAGATTAAAAAAAGAGATAGTAACGATTGGGATACCTGAAGTTAATACAAGTGAAAATGTTGGCGAGTATTTAGATGTAGATAATTGGAATAAATTAGTAAATCATAGTGAATCTATAATAATTGATACTAGAAATCATTATGAAGTATCAATTGGTACTTTTAAAAATAGTATTAATCCTAAAATCAATTCCTTTAGAGAATTTCCTAGGTGGGTAAAAAAAAATTTGATTGATAAAGANGTTTCTAAAACCTCTAANATCGGAATGTTTTGTACTGGTGGAATAAGATGTGAAAAATCAACTTCTTATTTAAAACAANTTGGNTTTAAAAATGTTTTTCATTTGGAGGGTGGTATTTTGAAATATTTAGAGAACGTAAAATCTGACGAAAATGAATGGAATGGTGAATGTTTTGTTTTTGATTACAGAGTCTCTATTAATAATAATTTACAAAAAGGTCAATATGATATGTGTTATGCCTGNAGAATGCCTTTAAATGAAGAGGATAAAAAAAAATCATTTTATTTAAAAGGCCAGAGTTGTCACAATTGTTACAATAAAACGACTACCAAACAAAAAAANAGATTTAGTGAAAGAGAAAAGCAAATGAAGTTATCAANAACAAGAAATTCAAAACATTTAGGACCAAATGATTAATTTTTTCATTTAATAAATCCACCTACAGATAGTTCATTTATATTTAGATTATTAAAATTAACATCAGATAGAATTCGCCACAAAATCCAATCAAACCCGTTTTCTTTTGGTGATTTAGCACAACTAGGCATGCCTATAATATAAATTTTTTTATTAANGGATTTAAATTCTGATAATAATAACAAATTACCTGGTTCTACAGGTATGCCAAATCTTNTTATTTTTGCACCACTCATAGATATTGCATTAGGTATGATATCTTTAGTGTGAGTTATTGCATGAGGACCAATTATTAAAATAAGGTCATCTTCATTTTTAATACATAATTTTATNTTATCACATAACTTTTCTTTTTCATGAACTGTTATTATCTCATTAAGCGAATTAATTCCACATGATGCAATTCTTTTTTCAGTAACAAACTTTGCCTTTTTTAAAACTTTCTCATTTTTTTTAATCTGATAAGTCTGAATTAGTGAAACACTTTTTTTTTGAAATGGNACAACTTTAAAGGCATCATTTACTTTTTTGTTAGTGATTGTCAAAAGTTCATTCTCAATTGAATAGGGTATCACTTTTACTGTAATTAATTCTTGGTTTTTAACTACTTTTGAAAATGGTCTTATTGCACTAATTGCTATTTTTGAATTACTATTTAAATCAATTAAATCATTTGAATTATAAATNAATAACCCAGGNTTAGTCGCATNAATATTGCTTCTTCCAGTATTGAGATTNTTATAATTAAGGTTATTTTTCTTTTTTTTACAAAAATTTTTAGCAATTAATTTAGCAGCTTTGTTTTCCTCAATATCATTATTTTCTAAGAAAAACCCATTAATTTTGTCATAGCCATTCTCTATTAAAATTTTTTTAATCTTAATATTAATTTTTGTACCTTTTGAAATTTTNAATTTTTTACCCTCATTANTTACTAGAATTGTTCCCGCAATTATTAATCCAAGGCAATCTTTTATTAGAACAGTTTTAAATTTCATTTTACTATTATAAATTGTATATTGTTATTAATATATATGATAATTTACTTGACGTAAATCTTAGTTAGATATATCAACCATATATAAATATGGGGCTGTAGCTCAGTTGGGAGAGCGGGTGCTTTGCAAGCATCAGGTCGTCGGTTCGATCCCGTCCAGCTCCACCATTATTAGTTTATTAGTAGAGAGAAATTATGGCTGTTCCTAAAAGTAAAATCACAAAATCAAAACGTGGTATGAGAAGATCACATGATGCAATTAACAATGATGCATTTGTTGAAAATAAAGATACTGGTGAATTACATAGACCACATCATATTGATTTGAAAACTGGCATGTATAATGGGAAGCAGATTTTAAAAGTTAAAACTAAAAATTAATTCAGTTAATTATAAAATCAAATAAAATTAGTTTCTATTGATACTTTTTTTAGGGAGATATTTGTGAGAGATAGAAAAAAAGTTGCTAAAAATCCATTGTTTAATATTGGTGATATTGTAAAGCATAGATTATATCCATTTAGAGGTGTTATAGTTGATGTTGATCCTGAATTTTCCAACAGTGAAGAATGGTATCAGGCCATTCCTGCTGATTTAAGACCGTCAAAAAAACAACCCTTCTATCATCTTATGGCGGAGAATTCTGACACATTTTATTCTGCATATGTGTCTCAACAAAACATTATTATTGATGGAGATAACGGTCCTGTTGATCATCCTGACCTTGAAGAAATGTTTAGTGGTATTCAAAAAGGAAAATATTTATTAAAACCTCAGGTCAGAAATTAAATTTTTAATAAATATTTGCTGAGCGTTCTTTAATTAGNTATATGTATGATTATATTANTATNNAATGGCAATNATAAAATAATCACAAAAGGCATTTNAAGTGGTAGCTACAACTGAAACAATAAANCAAGTTAAAACATCAACAGATAAATATAAATATGGCTTTTCTACTAATATTGAAGTTGATAAAGCGCCTAAAGGTCTTAATGAAGATATNATAAGATTTATATCAGAAAAAAAAGATGAACCAAAATGGATGCTTGANTGGCGACTGGATGCTTTTAATAAATGGAAAAAAATGGAAAAGCCAGAATGGGCAAAAGTATCTTTTCCTGAGATTAATTTTCAAGATATNTATTATTANGCTGCTCCAAAAGCTAAAAAAAAATTAGATAGTCTCGATGATGTTGACCCAGNATTACTCAAAACATACGAAAAATTAGGAATACCACTTCAAGAGCAGAAAATGTTAGCTGGGGTTGCGGTTGATGCAGTTTTTGATTCTGTNTCTGTGGCAACAACTTTTAGAGATAAATTAGCAGAATCTGGAGTAATTTTTTGTCCTATATCTGAAGCATTAAAAAANTACCCNGATTTAGTAAAAAAATANATAGGTTCTGTTGTTCCTGTNACTGATAATTATTATACAGCTTTAAANTCCGCTGTTTTTACTGANGGTTCTTTTGTATATATTCCAAAAGGAGTAAAATGTCCTATGGAGTTATCGACATATTTTAGAATCAATGAAAAAAATACAGGGCAATTTGAAAGAACACTTATNATTGTTGAGGATGAAGGNTATGTTTCTTATTTAGAAGGATGTACNGCCCCACAAAGAGANGAAAATCAATTACACGCGGCTGTTGTAGAATTAATTGCNATGAATAANTCACAAATAAAATATTCTACAGTNCAAAACTGGTATCCTGGTGACGAAGAGGGTAAAGGTGGCATATATAATTTTGTAACAAAAAGAGGTAAATGTTTAGGAGAAAGTTCAAAAATTTCTTGGACACAAGTTGAAACAGGTTCTTCTATTACNTGGAAATACCCATCATGTATACTTNTGGGCGATAANTCTGTTGGCGAGTTTTATTCTGTTGCAATCACTAACAATGCTCAGCAAGCTGATACTGGTACTAAAATGATACATATTGGTAAAAATACTAAATCGACAATTATTTCAAAAGGTATTTCAGCTGGAAAATCACAAAACACATATAGAGGGCAAGTACAAATTCAGAAAAAAGCTAATAATGCACGTAATTTTACACAATGTGATTCTTTACTTATCGGTGATAAATGTTCAGCTCATACCATTCCTTATATAAATCAACATGTTTCAAATGCTAAAGTAGAGCATGAAGCTACTACTTCAAAAATATCAGAAGANCAGTTATTTTATTGCATGCAAAGAGGATTAGATGCTGAACAAGCCACCTCAATGATTGTAAATGGATTTTGTAAAGAAGTAATGAAAGAACTACCAATGGAATTTGCTGTTGAAGCTCAAAAATTAATTGGGATTAGCCTTGAAGGTTCAGTAGGATAATTTCAAATGNCAATTCTTGAAATTAAAGATGCTAAATTAAGCATTAATAATAAAAAAATACTTAAAGGANTATCATTGCAGGTGAATAAAGGTGAAACTCACGCGATAATGGGNCCTAATGGTTCAGGTAAAAGTACATTATCATACATGTTAGCAGGTAGAGATGGATANGAATTAGATCAAGGTAGTATCTTATTTGAAAATAAAGATTTAACTCCTCTTTCGCCTGATGAAAGATCTAATTTAGGGCTTTTTTTAGCTTTTCAATATCCNGTAGAGTTGCCAGGTGTATCTAGTTCAAATTTTTTAAGAGAGATTTATAACTCGAAAAAAAAATCTANNGGNGAAAATGAATTATCTCATCTTGATTTCATTAAATATTTACGAAAAGTAGCACAAGACTTAANNATTAAAGATGAGATGTTAAAAAGATATGTTAATTTTGGTTTTTCAGGGGGTGAAAAAAAGAGATTTGAAATACTGCAAATGGCTCTTTTAAAGCCAAAAATTTCTGTTTTAGACGAAACAGACTCAGGTTTAGATGTAGATGCATTAAAAATTGTTTCTGATGGTGTTAATAAGTTAAAAGATAAAGATAATGCTATTGTTGTTATAACTCATTACCAGAGATTGTTAGATTATATAAAACCAGATATTGTTCATATTATGTCGGATGGAAAGATTGTTAAATCTGGTGATGCTGATTTAGCTCTTTATGTAGAAAAAAATGGTTATTCTGAGNTATAAATGAAAAAAATTAAAAATGATCAGTTTTTTTTAAATTTAGAAAAATATGTTACTAAACTTTACCCTGACGAATTTGAAAGACTTTCATATTTAAAACTTAAATGTTGGCCATCCCCGAAAGATGAAGCTTGGAGACTTAGCCGATTAGGTGAATTATCTAGAAAAGATATATATCCGTTTAATAGTAACGATAACAAAAGTTATAAAATTAAAAAGTTATTTAAAAATTCNTTGTCTTTGGTNTTTGTTAATGGAAAACTAATAAAGAATTTGTCAGATGAATTATCTTCACAATTTTCCATAGAAGAAGTTAAACTTTCTGATATTAAAAAAATAGTAAATAAATTNGATAATCCAACTATAAATAGCCACCCAACATTTAACTCTACACTCTCATGTTCTGAAAATTTTTTTAAAATCAAGTTTCANAATAATATAAAATTAACTAATCCTATTGAANTTTTTAATTTAGGAGGTACNGAAAAAACNTCAATACATCCTTTTATTTTTTTTGATTTAGGAGAAGATAATGATGTACAAGTTTTTCAGCACTTTTCAACCTCTTCAGGACTAACGGCTCCTTTAGAAATTATTCATTTGTCAAAAAATTCTAAATTAGAGATCATTAAAGTTTATAACGATAAATTAAAAACACATAATCTATCATTAACAATTTCTGTTTTAGAGGAAAATTCAAATCTAACTAGTTTTGTACTTTTGAAAGGTAGTATTTTTACAAGATCAGAAATGCACACTTTGTTAGAAGGAAAAAATTCTAATGCTAATATAAATGGAATTTACTTATCATCAGATACTCAACATCATGATATGACNTCATCTGTTTATCATAATGTTCCTCACTGTAAATCATCTCAAATTGTAAAAGGTGTGTTAGGAGAAAAATCAACTGCCGTTTTTCAAGGCAAAGTTAGAGTTGAAAAATTAGCCCAAAAAACAGAAGCTAAACAAATGAGTAGGGCTATTATGTTATCTGATCAAGCTGTATCAAACTCTAAACCTGAACTAGAAATTTATGCTGATGACGTCATATGTGGTCATGGTGCAACCGTTGGAGAATTGGATGAGGATCAAATCTTTTATCTTTCTAGCAGAGGGATATCTAAACCAAAAGCACAATCNATTTTAATAGATGCATTTTTAAATGAGATGATTTCATCATCAATAAGTGATAAATTTCATAAAATTGTTTATAATAAAACAAAAATTAAAATAAATAAATTATTAGCAGATAATCATGAAAAATATTAAGAAAAATTATGATACAAAAAAAATTATTAGTGATTTTCCAGCCTTGAAACAAACAGTTTGGGATAAACCTTTAGTGTATCTTGATTCTGCTGCATCAATGCAAAAGCCGCAGGAAGTGATTGATGTAATTAATAATAATTATTCCAAAGAATATTCTAATGTTCATAGAGGATTACACTATTTATCGGAGAAGGCTACAGAGAGNTATGAAAAATCTAGAGNAAAAATTGCAAAATTTATTAATGCTAATGAAAATGAGATAGTGTTCACATCAGGAGCAACAGCTGCTATCAACTTAGTTGCATACAGTTGGGGAATGGAAAATTTANATCCTGATGATGAAATAATTNTAACAATAGCAGAACATCATGCTAATTTTGTGCCTTGGCAGTATATAGCTGGGATTAANAAAGCAAAAATTAAAGTTGCTTACTATGATCCTAATGAAGATTTTGATATAAATAAAATTAAAGAATTGATTTCTAANAAAACAAAGTTAATTGCATTTCCACATGTNTCAAATGTTCTTGGAACAATATTNCCTATAAAGGAAATTTGTGCTCTGGCTAAAAATATTAATGCTTTGTCATTAGTTGATGGTTGTCAGGGAATAAATCACTTTTCTGTAGATGTAAAAAACATTGGATGTGATTTTTATTGTTTTTCAGGCCATAAATTATACGGTCCTACAGGTATCGGTGTTTTATATGGTAATATTAAAGTTTTAGAAAAAATGCCTCCCTTTTTATGCGGCGGTGATATGATAGATGTAGTAAGTATTAACAAAACTACCTTTGCTGATCCACCTTTAAAATTTGAAGCTGGAACACCTCCTATTGTCCAAGCAATTGCCTTAGGTAAAGCTATTGATTGGATTAATAAAATTGGAATTGAAAATATTGCACATCATGAAAATAAATTAATTTCTTATGGATATGAAAAACTTGATAAGATAAATGGTGTAAATATTTTTGGTAAAAATAAAAATAAAGCTGGTGTTATTTCTTTTACAATGGATTGTGCGCATTCTCATGATATTGCTACAATAATTGATAGGGAAGGAATTGCTGTTAGAGCTGGGCACCATTGTGCCCAGCCTCTTTTAGATCATTTTAATTTAAGTTCAACAACCAGAGCTTCAGTTGGTGCTTATTCAACTTTTGAAGATTTTGATCGATTGGCTTCTTCTTTAGAAAAAGTAAAAAGGATATTTGAATGATATATAATGATACAAAAACTTTATATGACTTTATTCCAAATTATCCTAAAGGCTCAACTGAACCATTTATAGCTAAAGCTGGAAAAAAGAACAAATTTGATTCAATTACAATTAATAAAAAAGAGATTATAAGTATGTTATCAAATGTTTTTGATCCTGAAATACCTATTAATATCTANGATTTAGGTCTNATTTATGATNTTAAAATTTCTAATGGTAATAATGTATCTATCAAGATGTCTTTAACGTCACCAGGTTGTCCTGTTGCAGGTGAGTTACCTAAACAGGTTGCAGACGAGTTGACTAAAATTAATAAAATAGGTTTAATTGAAGTAGAGCTTGTCTGGGACCCACCCTGGACAAAAGATAGAATGAGTGAGGATGCAAAATTAGCATTGGATATATAAATGAATGAGAATAAACAAATATTAACTATTACAGATTCAGCCTTAAATAGGGCTAAATTTCTTATTAATAAAACTGACAGCGATGTAATTGGTTTAAGGGTTGGAATAAAAACTGCTGGTTGTTCTGGTTTGAAGTATAATATTGAATATGCAAAAGAAATTAAACCACATGAAGAAAAAGTATTGATTGATGACATANTAATACTAATAGATCCNGCTGCAACAATGTTTCTAATTGGATCTAGAATGGATTACAAAGAAAGTAAGTTTAGTTCTGGTTTTGAATTTGAAAATCCTAATGAAATTTCAAGGTGTGGATGTGGTGAAAGTTTTACTGTANCCAACAGTTAAATTTTTATGCAAAAAAATCATAGTGAATTNAAACCTNTAAATATAGCTGANTATATTTTTGTTTTTAAACAACTTTATAATTTTGTTATTCCAAAAGGAAACATTGAGATACCTACTAGAATATTGATTGCTATCTTTTTTCTAATTTTGGGTACTTTAGTTAATATTTTAATACCATTTTTATATGGATATTCCGTTGATTTAGTTAATGAAAATGATTCATCAAATTTTTATNTAATAATTATAATTATTGGTTGTTATGGTTTTTCACGTTTTGTAAAAGTTTTTTTTGATGAGGCAAAACAATATGTTTTTATAAAGGTTGCTCAAAAATCAGTAAGAGCTGCAGCTTTATTTGTTTTTCAGCATCTTCATAATTTATCTTTAAATTTTCATTTGAATAGAAAAACTGGAGGATTATCTAGAGCTCTTGATAGGGGAGCTAAGGGAATTGAACTTTTACTCAGATTTAGTATTTTTGAAGTTGTTCCAGTTGTTTTAGAGGTCATAATAGTTAGTATAGTACTATGGGCTACTTTTGGAATTTATTATTGTTTAGCTACTTTATCAACTGTATTTTTATACGGAATTTATACTTTTAAGTTAACTGAATGGAGAATATTAATTAGAAAGAAAATGAATGAATCTGACGAAAATGCAGGTTCTAAGATGGTTGATAGTTTACTAAATTATGAAACAGTTAAATATTTTAATTCTGAAAATAAAGAAATTAACTTATATAATGATGCTNTAAAAGATTATGAGGAAAAAGCAGTAAAAACCAGATTATCTCTTACTGCCGTTAATTTAGGTCAAGGTATTATCATTTCTNTTGGTTTATTTTCAATAATGTCAATGGCAGCTTATGATATTTATTATAATAATATGAGTGTAGGTGACTTTGTTATAGTAAATACATTTTTACTTCAATTGTATGTTCCTCTNGAATTTCTGGGGTATGTNTATAGAGAAATTAGACAATCAATTTTTGATATGAAAAAAATGTTTGATTTAATGAATGAGAAGCTAGAAATTTTTGATAAGAAAAATTCAAAAAAACTTAAGTTGATTGTTGGAAAAATTAATATTTTAAATTTGAATTTTAAATTTAATTCTAGATCCATTATTAAAAATTTTAATCTTGAAATNGANGGAGGNAAAAGCACAGCTATTGTTGGACCAACTGGTTGTGGAAAATCTACTTTGACTAAGTTAATTTTTAGATTCTACGATCCCATTAGCGGTGAAATTTCAATAGATGGACAAAATTTAAAAGATTGTAAATTAAGTACATTTAGGTCAATTATTGGTGTTGTGCCTCAAGATACAATAATGTTTAATCACTCAATAGGTTATAATCTTTCTTATGCAAATCCAAAAGCTTCTATGAAAGAAATTAGAAACGTAGTTGAGCTNTGTAAATTAGATTNCTTTATAGANTCTTTGGATTTGAAATATGATACAATTGTTGGTGAAAGGGGGTTAAAATTATCTGGTGGAGAAAAACAAAGGATAGCTATTGCAAGAATGATGTTAAAAAAACCAAAAATTTTAATTTTAGATGAAGCAACATCAGCGCTTGATACTAAAACTGAAAAATCAATTTTAGATTCAATCAATGAATTTTTTAAAAATACTACAAAAATTATTATTGCNCATAGGTTAACAACAATTAGGAGCTCTGACAAAATTGTAGTCATGTCGAATGGGGAACTAATTGAAAAAGGACANCATAGTAAACTAATACAAAATAAAGGGTTATATTATGATATGTGGAATAAACAAAAAGAAATGAAATTATTNGCTTAATTATTCGATTAAAAATTGTTCTTTTAAATGTCTATTTTCCATATTATCTTCTGGATCATGTAAAAGTTTTATATTAATATCTTTCCTTAATCTAATAATTACTTTTTTAATATTTTTAACTTCCTCTGAATCAGCGCTAGCATTTACAGGTCTAAACTTTGGGTCTTTGATNGTAAAAGTTACTGTTGAATTATTGTTTAATAGAGCACCTTGCCAATTTCTTGGTCTAAATGGACTTATTGGNGTTAGAGCAAGAATATCTGATTTTAATGGTATAATAGGTCCTTTTGCAGAATAATTGTATGCTGTTGACCCAACNGGTGTAGAAACCAAAATTCCATCACAATATAAATCCTTTAATCTTTCTATTCCATCAATATCTATCGATATAATTGAACTTTGGTTGGTATTTCGAAATAATGAAATTTCATTTATTCCAAGAAAAGTTTGTTTTTTATTCTGAAAATCATTACAAATCATTTCAAGAGGATGTACGGTTAATTGACTTGCTTTTTTAATTCTTCTAATCAAGTTTGTGTTTCGAACTTTATTCATTAAAAATCCGACATGACCTGTATTTAAACCATAAACGGAAGAATTATGTTGTATAGCAAGTCTTAAAGCTTTTAACATTTCTCCATCACCACCAATAGCTACAATGGCATCTGCTTCTTTTAAAGTAGATTGATCATAAAGTGCAGAATATTTTTTTTTAAGTAAAATAGCTTCTTTATTNTTAGATGATGTGAAGTGTATTTTCATTGTCATATTTAAAATTTAATTATATACATAGTTAATATACAAGGTTNNATAAGTGCAAATAAAATCAACNTTTTTAAATTTAACAAAAACCTATAAAAATGCAATTAATAGGCTTGAAAATCTTTTTGGTNATCAATTTGAGAATGCCGTNAAATTAATTAATAATTCAAATGGACATATTGTTGTATGTGGTATGGGAAAATCNGGTTTAGTTGGTAGGAAAATTTCTGCAACACTTGCTTCTACTGGAACACCAAGTTATTTTTTACACCCTAGCGAAGCTATTCATGGCGATTTAGGAATTGTAAAGTCACAAAGCATAGTCATTTTAATATCTTATTCTGGTGAAACTGATGAGATCTTAGCATTATTACCAGCTTTAAAAAGATTAAATGTGAAAATTATTGCATTTACAGGTGAAGTAAATTCTAATCTAGCAAAAAATTCAGATATTATTTTAAATATATCTGTTGATAAAGAAGCTTGTCCATTAAATTTAGCTCCAACAACTTCAACATTAACAACATTAGTTATTGGAGATGCTTTAGCAGTATCTCTAATGAATTTAAAGAACTTTAAACAAGAAGATTTTGCTCTAACACATCCTGGTGGATCTTTGGGAAGAAGATTGCTATTAAAAGTAAAGGATGAAATGGTAACTGAAAATCTACCCTTTGTTGATAAAAATGGAACCATTAAAGAAGTTGTTCTTAAAATGACAGAAAGTAGACTTGGGTTGGCACTAATCGGTCATAAAGATAATTTACACGGTATTATAACAGACGGAGATCTTCGTCGATCATTACTAATGTCAGAGGATTTTACTAAAATTAAAGTTCAAGATATCTTAAATAAATCTCCGATGACAGCCAATGAAGATGATAATTTACAAGTTGCTCATGAGAGAATGAAAGAAGCAAGATTGCAGTCATTAGTTGTTAAAAATGATCAAGAAAAAATAGTTGGTATAATCCAAATTTTTAAGTGACTTATGAATATTAATCAATTTGATTTTGATCTACCAGAAGTTTTAATTGCTCAACAACCAATATATCCGAGACATAATTCGAGATTACTATCTTGCATTAAAAANNACATGGAAGATGATTTTTTTTATAATTTACCAAACCTACTTGANCCTGGAGATGTNGTAGTGATNAATGATACAAAAGTATTAAAGGCTAGATTAATTGGATTAATAAATCAAAAAAAAATAAGTTTTACACTTCATATGAAAGTTGATGAAAACAAGTGGTATTCTTTTTGTAAACCTGCAAAAAAATGTAAATTGAATGATGAAGTTAAGTTTTCTCAATCATTTAATGCAAAAATTATAGATAAAAATAATTATGGAGAGGTTTTATTAAGTTTTAATTATTCTGGTAAAGAGTTATTTGAACAAATTTCCAAACATGGTCTTATGCCTTTGCCACCTTATATTAAAAATAAAAGTTTTGAGACTGAAAGTCACTATCAAACCTATTTTGCTAAAAAAATAGGTGCAGTTGCTGCTCCAACAGCAGGATTACATTTTACAAAAGATGTAATTAATTTACTTATAAANAATAAAATTATAATCACTTCNATAACTNTACATGTGGGAGCCGGCACTTTTCTTCCAGTTAAAACTCAAAATATTGATGATCATAAAATGCATTTTGAATTATTTGAAGTTTCTCAGAAAACTTCAGACATTATTAATTATGCAAAGAAAAATGGGAATAAAAT
Source organism: SAR116 cluster bacterium (assembly GCA_002691795.1). GTDB lineage: Bacteria > Pseudomonadota > Alphaproteobacteria > Puniceispirillales > Marisalimonadaceae > TMED54. Next base: position 4,036 of record NZIY01000009.1, on the reverse strand, counting down.
AGTAGCAATAGGAACAACTGTAATGAGAACTTTAGAAACAGTTTTTTTGAAATATAATAAAATCATGAGTTTATCTGATAAAACAGATTTATTTATTAAGCCAGGATTTAAGTTTAATGCAGTAGATTATTTGTTGACAAATTTTCACTTGCCAAAATCTACTTTATTAATTTTGATTTCTGCATTTTCTGGAAAAGAGGAAATTAAACAAATATATAATCATGCAATTAAACAGTCTTATAGATTTTATTCATACGGTGATTGTTGCTTGTTAAGAAAAAAATAAATGTCCAAAAATTTTAAATTCTCATTAATTAATAAGGATAATAAAGCTAGAGCAGGTTTGATAAATACTGCACATGGTCTTATTGAAACACCAATTTTTATGCCAGTGGGGACATTAGGTACCGTAAAAGCAATGCATTTGAAAGACGTTTCGGATATAGGAGCTCAAATTATTTTAGGTAATACTTACCATCTCTTTTTAAGACCTGGAGAACATGTAATTGAAAAATTCGGTGGTTTAAGATCTTTTATTAATTGGAGTAAACCAATTTTGACTGATTCCGGAGGTTTTCAAGTAATGAGTTTATCTAAATTAACAAAAGTTACAGAAAAAGGTGTTCATTTCCAATCACACCTTGACGGAAAAAAAATATTTTTAACACCTGAAAAAAGCACTCAATTTCAGCATACTTTAGATTCAACGATTACTATGCAATTAGATGAGTGTATTGGATATCCTGTCTCAAAAAAAATAGCTGAAAAATCTATGTTATTATCTATTGAGTGGGCTAAAAGGTCTAGAGATACATTTATACAAAGAGAAGGTTATGGACAATTTGGTATTATTCAAGGATCAGATTACCAAGATTTAAGAGAAAAGTCTTGCTATGAATTGATAAAAATTGATTTTGAAGGTTATGCTATTGGTGGACTTGCTGTGGGAGAATCTCAAGAAATAATGTTTAATACAATAGTTAAAACTGAAAAAAAAATACCTTCATTAAAACCTAGATATTTGATGGGAGTTGGAAAACCTGATGATATAATAGGAGCTATAAAGCGAGGAATTGATATGTTTGATTGTGTTTTACCCACTAGATCAGGTAGAAATGGTCAAGCTTTTACATCTTTTGGTCCTGTTAACATCAAAAATGCTAAATACAAATTTGATAAAAAACCATTAGACCAAGATTGTTCATGCTATACATGTAAAAATTTTTCAAACGCTTATTTACATCATCTTATAAAATGTAAAGAAATNTTAGGGTCATCNTTACTAACATGGCACAATTTATTTTTTTATATGAAACTNGTNAAAAATGCTAGAACTAGTATTTTAAATAAATCATTTGATGAATTTGAAAAAAANTTTTTAAATAAATATTATTCAAGATNTGATGNCAANNAATATTCAAATTAATAAAGATATAAACTCTAAAATAAAGTTGCTATCAAAATCTTTTGGNTTNGATGTATGTAAAGTAACTAAGCCTGAGATTTCTATTGATATACAAAAAAANTATGAAAAATTTTTATCAAAAAAACTTCANGGTGAAATGAAATGGTTAGACNAAACGTCNCATAGAAGAAAATCACCAATTAATTTNTGGCCGAATGCTAAATCAGCAATAGTNTTAGGTTTGAATTATGGACCTAAAAAGAANCCATTATNAAAAAATGAAAATCTTGATATTGGAAACATTTCTGTNTANGCAAATGATGAAGATTATCATAAAGTTTTCAAAGGNAAATTNAAAAGGTTTGCTAGCAAGTTATTTCCAATTTTGAACATGGATAANAGATTAAATTTAAANGTTTTNGTAGATACAGCTCCTTTAATGGAAAAACCATTGGCTCAGTTAGCAGGTTTGGGATGGCAAGGTAAACATACTAATTTAGTCTCTAAAGANTTTGGATCTTGGCTTTTTTTGGGTNTTATATTATTAAATAAAAAANTTCCAATTGATAATTCCGAAAAAAATCATTGTGGTTCATGTANAGCTTGTTTGGATGTATGTCCAACAGACGCTTTTATACGTCCTTATGAAATTGATCCTAGAAAATGTATATCTTATTTGACAATTGAATTTTCTGGTAAGATATCAACATCTCTTATGGAAAAAATTGGAAATAAAATTTATGGTTGTGATGATTGCTTATCAGTATGTCCATGGAATAAATTTGCAAAGTTTTCTTCAGAAATNAAATTTCAAGAAAAAGATAAGGACTTAGANTTAACTAGCNTATTACGTTTAGACNAGCACAACTTCAAAAAACAATTTTCAAAATCNCCAATTAAAAGAATTGGTAGAGAAAAATTTATAAGAAATTGTTGTATAGCAGCTGGAAATAGCAAAAATAAAAAANATCAAGAGCAACTANATTNTTTANTAAAAAATGAGAGTTCAAAAATTATTAAACATTCAGCAAGATGGGCATTTAATAAATTAAGTTAGAGCATCATTACCTGTTTCACCAGTTCTTATTCTTGTTGCACTTTTAATATCAAAAACAAAAATTTTACCGTCACCAATTTGACCGGTCACAGCGCTTTTATTTAAAGTCTCTAAAACTTTTTCTTCTAATTCATCAGAAACTGCTATTTCAATTTTTAGTTTNGGTACAAAAGATACACTATATTCTGTGCCTCTATAAATTTCAGTTTGACCTCTTTGTCTTCCAAAACCTCTTACTTCAGATGCTGTTAATCCTTCTACTCCGATTTCGGTTAGAGCTTTTCTTACGTCATCAAGTTTAAATGGCTTAATGATAGCTATAAAATATTTCATATTTAGATTGTATTTTAAATAATTATAATAACAATAGTTTTTTAGAGAATAAGGAGACTTTAATGACAAATAANATTAAAGAACTTTTAGCNCCAAAAGGNNATNTGNGAGTTGGAATAAACATGAGTAATTTTTTACTTGTCGTAGGNAAAGACGAAACAGGTAATCCAANTGGTATATCNCCTGATATTGCAAAANTAATTGCAAAAAAAATTGATGTNGAATGCAAATTCGTTTTGTTTGAAAGGCCTGGTGAANTAGCTGACGCNGTAGATAANGATTTGTGGGATATTGGTAATATTGCATATGAACCTGAAAGGGGNAATACTATAGATTTTAGTAACCCTTATGTTTTAATTGATGCAAATTTTTTAGTAAAAGATAATTCAAATTTATCTAAAAATGAAGATATAGATAATGCAGAAAATACAATTGTTGTTGCTGATAGGAGTGCCTATGACTTGTGGTTGAAATCAAATTTAAAATACTCAAAAATTATTAGAGTAAAATCAATTAATGATTCTCATGATTTTTACCGAAGTGGAAAAGCGAATATTTTAGCAGGATTAAGACCAAAGTTGATTGATGAAATTATTTTAAATAATGGTGATAGAATTATAAATGAACCATTTACATTTATTAGGCAATCAGTCGGGTTTAAAAAAAATTTTCCAGATGTAATAAATTTTGTAAATCAAGTAATTTCAGAGGCTATTAGTCAAGGTTATATTAAAGATTCATTAAAAAAGCATAATGTTAATAAAAAATTAAGTATTCCAGATCTTATTTGATTTCATGATTATAAAACCATATCTGTACCTTTTTTTAACAATAGTTGTGTGGGGTTCTTCTTTTCCAGCGATGTCCTTTTTATTAAAAGATATAAATCCAATGGAGCTNGCATTGGGAAGATTTTTACTGCCTGGAATTTTAGCGTTANTATATTTTTTAATAAGTNNNAAAAAAATTTNAATTCAAGATTATTTTCGTTTTTTCTTATCAGGATTTTTAGGAATATTTTTATATAATTTTTTTTTAAATACNGGCCAAACAACAGTTAGTGCTGGAGCAAGTAGTTTTATAGTAAATTGTAATCCTCTTTTTGCATTTTTGATTGGATTTTATTTATTAAAACAAAAGGTAAAGAGATTTTATTGGTTAGGTATAGTGACATGTATTATTGGTGTTTTTATAATTTCATTAGAAAAACAAGTAGGAAATATTTTTAATAAAGGAGCTTT
>NZIY01000008.1 GCA_002691795.1 SAR116 cluster bacterium | reverse complement strand
ATTTACTAACACTACTCTTGGCACTAGCAGAAGCTTTAGAAGCATCACCTTTGACTGCGTTTTTAGTAGCTGTTTCACAAGATGCCAATAAAAATAATGCACTTGTAATTAAAAGAAATCTGTTAATCATAATTACTCCTTATTAATTTTTTTATTTCAAAATTTTGCCTTAATTCAAAATTTGCTCACATTAACCTAATTGATTTAAAAACACAAGAACATTATATCTTCTTATGGTATTATTGGAGACCAAGCTGGATCTGATGCATCATCTGGAGTAATAATCTTAAGCTCTTTAAATCCCGTTACATCAATTTTGTATAAATTCACCCTACCTGTTTTTTTGTTTTTAGGCCTATTTTGTTTAAAGTACATTAAAACTCTTCCATTTGGAGCCCATGTGGGGCCTTCAACTAAATAACCCTTAGCAAGTAATCTTTCTCCAGAACCGTCAGGTTTCATTACGCCAACGTAAAATAGACCTTTATACATTTTTGTAAATGAAATCAAATCACCTTTAGGAGACCATACAGGTGTTGCATATCTGCCTTTGCCAAACGATATTCTTTTTACGCCTCTTCCTTTGTCGTCCATTATATATATTTGTTGAGACCCTCCACGGTCAGAATTAAAAACAATTTTTTTGCCATCTGGGGAAAAACTTGGAGAAGTATCAATTGATGGACTATTAGTAATTCTTTTAATATTTTGGTTTTTAATATTCATAGTATAAATATCAGTTATTCCACTATTTGAATAACTCATAATTATACTACTTCCATCAGGCGAAAATCTTGGGGCAAATGTCATCCCAGGAAAAGATCCTAACATCTCTTGCTGACCNGTTAATAAGTTAAAAATATAAACTCTTGGTTCATTATTATAATATGCTAAATATGTTATCTCTTGTGTANTTGGTGAAAATCTGGGCGTNAAAACTAAAAAATTACCNTTGGTTAAAAATTGATGGTTTTCACCATCTTGATCCATAATAGCTAATCGTTTTTTTCTTGCATTAGATGGNCCAGACTCAGATATATAAACTATTCTTGTATCAAAGTAACCTTTATCCCCTGTTAATCTTTCAAATGTAACATCAGATATGATATGAGAAACTCTTCTCCAAGCCTCTTTATCAACAGTTAGCCTTAAACCTACCATATCTGTTTCAGCAACTACATCCCATAATCTAAATTCAACTTCAATTTTATTATTTTCTTTTGATTTAATAGATCCTGTTACTAAAGCTTTTATCTTAAATGGTTTCCAATCATTAAAATTTGGCTTAACAGAAGGACTTGTTGGTGGTGCAATAAAAGCTGCAGTTTCAAGTGCTTTGAATTGTCCAGATCCAACAAGATTGTTAGTTACAACATTTGAAATTGATCTACCAAGTGTATTAATNTTGCCTGATTTGTCAGTAAAGTCAGCTATNGCAATTGGTAAAGGCTCAACTTGGCCAGAGTTAATATCTATTTCTAAATCTTTTGCGTTACAAATACTTATAAATAAAATTAAATATATTGATAATAAAATTCTACTCATGAAACATACTTATTAACTGTTTTAGACATAAATAAGGCATTTACTAACCATTTATAAAGGAAGTGTCAAAATTAAACGTAAATACCTTAAATAAATCATATTTGTTTTTTGGTAAAGGTAAAGGCGAACAATCTTTAACCGCTCTTCTAGCTGAATCTGCAGCTGCTCTATAAATAGGATTTTTTTCATATGATGCTACATCCATAATTTCGACATTAACTACNGATCCGTCCNGATTAGTAAAAATTTTAAGATTAATAATTTTTTTCAATTCGTTTGCAGCATATGGCGCATTCCAACACTGTCTAACATGATTTCTTATAATAGCTATTTCTGATAAAGTTGCTTTCTTTTCTNCAGTTTCAGTTTCATTTTGATTTTTAAGACTTTCTTTAATTTTATTAATAATGTCTTTTTGTTTATTAATTACATTAGCCTCAGCTAAATTTTTTAAAATAGCTTGAGAAGAAGAACTTCTAATTTTATTTTTTATCTTCTTTACTGGCCTTTTTAACGGTTTTTTCTTAATATTTTTTTCTACTGTTTTTTTTATTTTCTTTTTCGGTTTAACTATTGGNCTAGCAGCTAATTTTTCGATATTTTTATCAATATTTTTTGATATTATTTTTTTTGGTTTTGGTTTTGGAGAAGCTTTAATTTCATTTTTTACTTNTTTCTTTTTCTGNGGTTTAANTGTTTGTTCATTTTTTTTCAATTTCGTTTTANTCGATACTTCTAGTTCTTTTTCAAGTATCAAAGGAATTNTATTTTCTCGAGGATCCTTTATTTTAGAAAAAGGTAATCCATAATAAGCAAACAAAAAGATGATTAAATGTAATCCAATTGATACTATAGAATATTTAACCATAAAATTAATTTTTTAGTTTTGCTACTAAAGCTGCCTTTGAGTACCCAGCTGACCTAACTCTTGCAATAACGTCGAGAACATATCCATAATTTGCATTTTTATCTCCTTTAACAAAAACTCTTATATTTTTATTATTCTCTGAAATAGCTTTTAACTGTGGAATTATTTTTGAAATTTCAATTTTTCTGTCTTGGATATAAACATTACCATTTTTTTTGACAGAGATAACCAATGGATCACCTTTTTGATTTAATTGTGAAGCTTTAGTCTTAGGAAGNTCAACTTTAACACCAACAGTTAATAATGGAGCAGTAATCATAAATACAATTAATAAGACAAGCATAACATCCACAAACGGAGTAACATTGATTTGAGAGAATGACTTATTAATAATTTTGTTCTTTTTTAAATGAAATTTTAGCTTGTTATTTTTCATTATTTTTTATCAATTTCTTTTGTAAAATATAAACCAATATATTGACCAAAATGATCGCTTCTATCACTTAAAACTTCAATATCTTTTAAATACTTATTATATGCTGCTACTGCTGGAATTGCTGCAAGAAGACCTAGAGCTGTTGCAAATAAAGCTTCTGCAATTCCTGGAGCAACTACAGCTAGACTTGTATTATTACTCATAGCAATAGATTGGAAAGAGTTCATAATACCCCAAACTGTTCCAAACAAACCAATGAATGGAGATATAGAGCCTATTGAAGCTAANACTGTCATATTGATTTCAAGTCTATGTCTTTCTTTTGTTAAAGTAGAAGAAATCACAGTTTCTAGTAAATCTAAAAAAGAATCTAAATTAATTGGACGTCCAGTTGATGTAGCCTTTTTATACTCTTTTCTAGCATTAAAATAAATTATTTCGAAAGAGTTGTAAGAAACTTTATCCAATTTTTCTTTTATATAACTTTCAAGTGCAGTATGATCAACTTCAGATGTTGAAAAATATTGTTCGAAATTATCTCGTGTTTTATTTTCTTTTTTAAATTTAAAATATTTGTTAAAGATTATAGCCCAACACCAAATTGATAAAAATATTAATGACAACATCACAAGCATAACTACTGCATCAGCTTTGAAAAAAAGTTCAAATAAAGAAAATTCTTGCCCCTGCAAATTNTCAATTTTTAATTCATTGGAAGATGGTGTGTTTAGTGTTGGATTCATTTAATGCCTCATTTATTTTTAAAAAAAGGATGGTTAAGAACTTTAGTAATATCTCTAACTTTATTTTTATCATCAATCATNACAATTTGTATTTCACATGTTACTTTTGGAAGGTTTTCAATTATTTTTTGTTTNGTATCATAGGCCTCTTGATTTAATATTATANATGACTTTTTGGCAGATTTAAGGCAAGTTTTTACAAACAATATTTCATTAAAACTAAAAGATTTATTTATCCGTATATTAATATTCCTAACAACAAAACTTAATTTTTGTTTTTGAAGTAAATCTTTTTGGTTTATTTTAATCAGATTAAGAAGGGAAGTTCTAGCTCTCTCAAAATATTTTAAATAATTAGAGTGATAAACAATACCTCCTACATCTGTATCTTCATAAAATATTCTAATACTATAATAATGATTGTTGTTGACTAATTGACCATTGATTTGACTATAAATATCATGGTTAAAAAAATTCTTTTTCATTAATATTTACACTTTTTTTAGAAGTTGAATTGATCTAAATTTTTTTTATTTTGTTCTATTCCTAAATGCTTCCAACCTATTTTTGTAATTATTCGTCCTCTTTTAGATCTTTCAATAAAACCTTTTTGCAGTAAGAACGGTTCAATAACTTCTTCTATCAAATCTTTTTGTTCTGATAAAACCGCAGCTATAGTTTCTAANCCAACTGGACCACCTTCATATTTTTCAATTATTATTTGCATATATTTTCTATCTAGCGCNTCCAANCCAAACTTATCAACATCAAGTTGTTCTAATGATTCAATNGCAAAATTTTTATCTATGCTNTTAATATTTTTAACAGACGAAATATCTCTAATTCTTCTTAACAACCTACCTGCTACTCTAGGGGTCCCTCTCGATCTTTCTGCTATCACTATTGCACCTTCATCTGTTAAATCAAGTTCTAGTTTAAATGCAGATTGTTTTAGTATGTGTTTTAAATCATTGTTATTATAGAATTCCATTCTTATTTGAATCCCAAACCTATCTCTAAGAGGAGTTGTTAATAATCCAGCTCTTGTTGTTGCTCCAANTAATGTAAATGGTGGTACATCAATCCTTATAGATCTNGCTCCAGGACCTTCACCAATTATTAAATCTATTTGGAAATCTTCCATTGCTGAATATAGGTATTCTTCAATGACGCTGGATAGTCTATGAATTTCATCTATAAATAATATATCTTTTGGCTGGAGATTAGTTAAAATAGCAGCTAAATCTCCTGTTTTATTTAAAATTGGTCCTGACGTAGTCCTGATGTTGACATTCAGTTCTGATGACACAATGTGAGCCAAAGTTGTTTTTCCTAACCCAGGAGGGCCATGAAGCAAAATATGGTCCATTGGCTCATCTCTTACTGATGCAGCTTTAATAAATGTTGATAAATTATCTTGAACTTTTTTTTGTCCAATAAAATCAGCTAATTTTTTTGGTCTTAAAGCTAAGTCAAATTTACTATATAAATTAATATCTTCATCTTGATTTGACATTGTTTTTTTATCCATTGTATTATTTTGACAATTTTTTCAAAGCTAAAGGAATTATTTTTTCAATTGAAGGCTTTCCGTCATGAATTGATTCGCTTAATATAGAGTTAATAACTCTAAAAGCATCACTTTTTGTATAACCTAAATTTACCATAGCAGATATTGCGTCCTCAACAATTTCTTCATTTTGATGTATAACTTCTTTATCAATATTTAGATTGAGATTTAGGTCATTATTTTCAATTGAAAATTTATTAATTTTTTCTTGAAGTTCTGTTACAATTCTAGTTGCAACTCTCTGACCAATTCCGTCAGCTAATTGAAAAGCAGATTTATCTGATGATTTGATAGCAAGAACAATTTTTTGAACATTTAAAGCAGATAAGATTGATAACGAGGCTCTAGGACCAATACCTTGAATTGATTGTAAAAGTTTGAACATATTTAATTCACTTTCAAATTTAAAGCCATACATCAATATGCTATCATCACGAACCTGTAAATCAGTATACAAAAATACGATATCTTCAATATTACCAATCTTATCTAGAGTGTTTTTAGAAACATTTAAACTATATCCAATTCCATTAACATCAACAATGATTTGATTAATTGATTTAAATTTTAATTTACCATTTATTGTTGCTATCATTTTCTTATGTTCAATTGCTCTTTTTGCAAAGCTCTGTTAATTGCCTCATTTAATTTGTTAGAAGAATCTTCATTAAATTTTCCAATAGGTTTTGCATGAATCGACATGGCAACACCAAGAGCATCAGAACTATCTTCACTCTTAGGAGTTATATTCAACATTTTTTTTATCATATGTTTGACTTGATCTTTTGAAGCAGCTCCTGACCCAGTTATATTTTTTTTTACAAGCTTTGGTGGAATTTCAATTATTTTTTTCCCTAACTTTGCAGCTGCTAAAATATATACTCCCCTGGCCATTCCTAGTTTAAGACTAGATACATTACCAGCACCTACAAACGTTTGTTCAATACCTATAAGTTCTGGTTCAAATTTATTAATTATTGTAATTAAACTATTATAATTCTTCAAAAGTTTATCACCTAACTCAACCTCATCATTTTGTAAAAAATACCCATCATCTAAATAATCAAACGAATTATTCTTATAAACTACAACGCCCCATCCAGTTTTTCTTAATCCTGGATCTATGCCGAGCACTATCAATTATATTTCTCTAATAAATGCGGATTTAGATTAAAATTTCCAAAAACATTTTGTACATCTTCACAATTATCTAATACTTCTAAAAACTTTAACATTGATATACTTTTTTCTTCATCTAAATTTATATAGTTTTCAGGTATCCATGAAATTTCGCACTGTTCTGGTAACCCAAATCTTTGTTCTAGCTTATCTCTCAATTCATTAAAATCAGGTATAGACGTCAGTATCTCTACTTTATTTTCTTCAACATTTACATCTGCAGCACCACATTCAATAGCAAAGTCTAAAATATCATCTATATTTAAATCATCTGTAACATCATAAATTATTAATCCTAAATTTTTAAACATATAACTTACTGATCCACTTTCACCTAAATTACCATTATATTTAGTAAATGTAGACCTGACTTCAGATGCTGTTCTATTTCTATTATCTGTTAAAGCTTCTACAATTATTGCAGTTCCTCCTGGNCCAAAACCTTCATATCTAATATCTTCTATATTATCTTGTTCNCCTGAGTTAGCTTTATTTAATACCCTTTGAATATTATCTTTTGGCATNTTTGCAGCTTTACAAGCCGATAGTGCTGTTCTTAACCTTGGATTACTGTCTGGATCAACACTTGATCTTGCTGCAACCTGTAATTCTTTTATTAAACGTGCAAACTTTTTTGCTCTTCTTTTATCTTGAGCTCCTTTTCTATGCATGATATTTTTGAATTTAGAGTGTCCAGCCATTTTTTTTACAAGTCTCCAATGTTTTCAAGTACGCCACCTATTCTAATAGGTTTGATAGATTCAGCCAATCCATTTTTTTTTGAAGTGATTAATACTCCACATAAAGTGGGTGTATTATCAGCTACAGTTAATCTTGGATGTTTATCATTAGGGAATTTAAATCTAGCAATTGCAGATTGTTTTTCCATACCTATAACTGAGTCATAATCTCCACTCATACCTACGTCAGTTATATATGCTGTACCTTTATCTAAAATTCTGTGATCTCCAGTTGGTATATGAGTGTGTGTACCCACAACAGCTGAAACATAACCATTTAAATCATGCCCAATAGCTAATTTTTCTGATGTTGCTTCTCCATGAACATCTACCAAAGAAAAACATAANTTTTCTTTTGAATTAAATTTTAATTTTATTAAATTAATACATTCAAAAACTGAATTTGATTTGGGCATAAATAAATTTGTCATGACATTTGCAACACCAATCTTTCCAAAGGCAGTTTCTAAAATTGTAATCCCAATGCCAGGAGTACCTTCTACCATATTTAAGGGACGTAATAGTTTATCTGAATTATTTATATATGGTACAATTTCTTTTTTATCCCAAATATGATTTCCAGAAGTTAATATATTAGCGCCAGCTGACAAAAAATTATCACATATATCTGGAGTTACACCAAAACCACCAGCAGAGTTTTCAATATTCACGATNATAATATCACAAACTTTTTTTTCTTTAAATAATCTAATTTTTTCAATGGCTAAATTTCTAGCTTTTCTCCCAACAATATCTCCAATAAACAATGTTTTCATTTTATATAAATTTCTTAATTATAAATATTTTTTTCAGTAAGAACTAAATCCATTTTTTTATCATGATCTTCAACAGGAATATGGTCAAGTTTCTGATTATCATAAGCTAAACCAATTACAAATAATTTTTTTGTTTTTCTTAATTTTGATATCGTTTTATCATAATACCCTTTTCCATAACCAAGACGATTTAGTTTTTTATCAAAACCTANCATAGGGACAAAAATGACTTCAGGGATAACTTCATTTCTTTTAACCGGCTCAAATACACCATAATTATTTTTTAATAATTTATCATGTTCTTCATACTTTTCAAAAATTAATATGTCGTTAATTTTGTCAATGATAGGCAAACAAGTTTCAAATGAAAAATTTTTAGAAAAATTTTTTATTTTCAATGGAGANATCTCAGAGTTAATAGGATAATAAATACCTATAGTTGAAACTTCTTGTTTTAATTTAATCTCTGTTATTAATTTTAAAAAGATTTCAGAATCTATACAGTCACTTCCAAATTTTTTATTTTCAATTTCTCTTTTTTTTAAACAAATTTTTCTTAAATGTGATTTTGAGTTCATATCAAAACTGAGGTNGCCAAAAAAGACGTCGGCAAATTATCCTCTGTTGCCTGTTGTACAGGTGGGCGCCACGTAATTTGACCACAATCAAACCAGAGGCAGCTCCCTTAAGAGAATTTATGGCCCCAGGGTTAAAGCACCTAACGATAATTTTCAGCCACCTCATAGTATATTAGCTATTATCAATCAATCTTGCAATATTATTGAATTTAATATTCACTTTTTCTAACCAGGTTAAAATTTCATCAAAATTTAAATTTTCATTTTCAACTTCAGTTTTATTTCTATTTGAATTACGGATATTTTTATCAGCCAAAATTAGAGCAGACATAAGTAGAATTTTACTTTCAGATACTTTGCCATCGCTATTATCGATTGAATTAATAATCTCAGTTAATAAATCAGCAGATTCTTTTACTCTGCTTTCTTCACCAACCTCACATGAAATTGGATAAAATTTTCCATTAATTTTAACTTTAATAACTGTTTGGTTAGACATTTATTTCAGCATGTTTTTAAATTCTAATAGATTTTTGTCTACATTGTTTATAATCAATTTCAAATTTTCAATATCATTTTTTAATTCATTATATTTTTTTTTATCTGATATTAATTCAGCAACTTTACTCTCTATATTTTTTATAGAGTGATCTATTCCTGATTTAATGTTTTCAAACCTATCAATTAATTCTTCTTGATCGTTTTGCAAAAATTTACCTTTATTTATAATTATATATTTAATATATACTACTATAAAATCATAAAGATAAAAACTTTAAATAATTTGATTGATAATTCTTACTTTTTTTTATAATTCTAGTAAGAGGTAGTTAATGGAGTCATTATGAATATAACAAGAAAAGTTTCAAATATTCTAAATAATTATAAATCAGACAACCCAGGCGTTCGGGCAAATTTAGTTAGAATTTTAATGAATGGTAAGCTTGGTGGAACAGGAAAATTGCTTATTCTACCCGTTGACCAAGGTTTTGAACATGGTCCAGCAAGATCTTTTGCTGTAAATCCTGATGGTTATAATCCAGAATACCATTTCAAATTGGCAATTGATGCTGGATTATCAGCCTTTGCGGCGCCATTAGGGATGATAGAGACTTGTGCAAGTATTTATGCGGGACAAATCCCATTAATTTTAAAAATAAATAGCTCTAATTCGTTAAGTAGAAATAGCGAAGCTCCTACACAAGCTTTGACAGGATCAGTTTCAGAAGCTGTAAGACTTGGTTGTTCTGCAATNGGCTTTACAATTTACCCAGGATCTGATGATTCTCTAAATATGATATCTGAAATTCAAGAATTGGCTGCTGAAGCTAAAAGTAATGGACTTGCTGTTGTTATTTGGAGTTATCCTCGAGGAGGAAATATTAGTAAAGAAGGTGAAACTGCAATTGACATTGTTTCTTATGCAGCACATATGGCAGCTTTAATTGGTGCTCACATTATAAAAGTAAAGCCACCAACAAATTATTTAGAAAACTCAGAAGCAAAGAAATCTTATGTTAGNAACAATATCCCAATTTCAACATTAAGTGAAAGAATCAAGCATGTTGTAGAATCCTGCTTTCAAGGAAGAAGAATAATTATTTTTTCTGGTGGTTCATCCAAAAATATTGATGGTTTGTTAAACGAAATAAGAGAAATTCATTTAGGAGGTGGTTACGGCTCGATTATTGGCAGAAATTCCTTTCAAAGACCTCGAAATGAAGCATTAAAACTTCTCTCTGAGATTATTAATATCTATAAAGGCAAATAATGAAAATTAATGCCAANACTTTAAAAATAGGGAATTTAATTCAGCACAATAACGAATTATGGACGGTTATTAAATTGAATCATGTAAAACCTGGAAAAGGTGGTGCATTCATTCAAGCTGAGCTTAAAAATGAAAAAGATAATAGAAAATTAAATGAAAGATTTAGATCCTCTGAAAATATTGACAGAATAATATTAGAAGAGAAAAAATGTAGTTATTTATACGAGGAAAATGATAATTTTGTTTTTATGGATACTAACACGTATGATCAAATTACTGTTGGATCAATTATTGTTGGTGATCAAAAATATTTTCTAGCTGATGGAATGGATGTTATTATTAATTTTCATGAATCACAAATAATCTCAATAGAATTGCCTGAAACATGTGAAGTGGAAGTTTTGGAAGCTGATGCAGTTATAAAAGGCCAAACCGTATCTTCCTCTTTTAAACCAGCATTAATAAAAAATAATATTAAAATTATGGTTCCTGGTCACATTGAGGTTGGATCAAAGATTATCATCAAACCATCAGACGGTAGTTATGTTGAAAAATCAAAATCATAATTTTTAAAAATTTTATAATGTCTAATAAATCGCCTCTCATCACTGTAATGCAAACTGCTTACACAAAAATTAATAAAAGAATATTTAGAGACTTTGGAGAAATAGAAAATCTTCAAGGCCGGGATATGAAATTAGAAATATTTTTTAATAAAACTTATGAATTTATATATAATAATATCAAGGATTATTTAAGTCATTGTCGACCTGAATGGGGTTTCCTTAATAGTAAAAATTTAGAAAATAAAAGGGATACATTTTATTGGATTTTAGATCCTCTTAGTGGAAAAGAAAATTTTAAAAGATCTATTCCTATATTTTCAATCTCAATCTCAGTAATGTATAATTCTGAAGTAATTGCTTCATCTGTTTATGACCCACTTCGAAATGAATTTTTTTTCGCCGAGAAAGGTAAAGGTGCTTTTTTAAATGATCATAGAATTAGAGTCTCAAATAGAAATAACCTTAATAACTGCATATTATCACTTCAAATAAATGAACCTAAGTCAGAACAAGAAAAATTTTTTTTAAAAAAAGATATTCCTATTAAAAGCTTTAGATTTATTAATTCTTCTAATACTAGTCTTAGTTGGGTATGCAGTGGGAAATTTGACTGTTTTATCGGTGTTAACCTAAATAATTTATTTGTAAAATCGAGTAAACTGCTATTAAGAGAAGCGGGTGGTTTCTATTTAGAAACAAATCTAAATAATGATTCAGTTTTTATTTGCGCAAACCCAATAATTCATAAAAAAATAATTAAGATTTTAAATTAAAATGAATTTTGTTAGAATTATATACGAACCTTTAACAAAACTATTATTGAATGAGTAACCCAAATAAATACGCCTTTAGAATGATTTTACTACTAGCAATAGTTAGTGTTATATCCTATCTCCTATTCATTCCACTTAAAAAGGCTTTTGATGGAAATCAAGAAATAAATGGATTAATAATTTTTACTTTTGTAATAGGAGTTCTGTTAGCATTTAGGCATACTTTTAGATTAAGTAATGAAGGAAAATGGTTAAAATATATAAAAAAAACTGATAATTTTTTTCCTGGAAGTAACTCTTTTAAAATCAAACCTATTTTACTTGCCCCAGTAGCAGCATTTCTTTCTGAAAGTAGAGCTGAAAATTCCTCTTTAAGTACTAACTCTTTATCGACAATACTTGGAGGTGTATCATCTAGATTAGATGAAAATAGAGATATTATCAGATATATTATAGGTTTATTAGTTTTTTTAGGTCTATTAGGAACATTTTGGGGATTACTTCAAACAATATCATCAGTATCTTCTGTAATTCAATCATTAGAAATAACCACTAATGAGAACGTCAACAATAATTTTTTTGATAAAATAATAAGTGGACTTAATGCACCAATGAAGGGAATGTCAACAGCTTTTTCTTCTTCACTTTTTGGCCTAGGTACTTCATTAGTACTCGGTTTTTTGGATCTGCAAGTTAGTCAAGCTAATAACAGATTTTTAAATGAATTAGAAGATTGGTTGTCACAAAAGGCTGTGTTTACAGCTTCACACGAAACTCAAAATTTAGAATTAGGTGAAGTAGCTCTAGAAAATTTAGCAACCATCTCAAAAAATTCACTGAATAATGAAAATGAAAAGGTAAGAATCTCAGAAAGATTAAATGAACTTAATTTATTGTTAAACCGGTTAACTGAAAAATTAGATGACGAAAAAAATATTAAAAACTCAATAGATGAGCTCAATATGAATGTTAAAAATATTATTGAGAATGACAAAATTCACTCTAATGAATTAATAAACGGAATTAGTCTTGAGCTTAGAGCTCTTAGTAAAGTAATAGAAAAAACTTATAAATAATTAAATGAATACATTTAAATTAAGAAGAAAAACGGATAACTTCATTTGGCCGAGTTTTGTCGATGCATTAGCAAGTTTATTAATAGTAATAATATTCATTTTAATGATTTTTGTAATAGCTCAGTACTATATCTCTCAGAAATTAAGTGGTAAAGACCAAGCTTTGATTCAATTACAAACCGAAATTAGAGAAATTTCTAATCAATTAACAATTGAAAAAGATATAACAAAAAAGTTATCCTTAGAAATTTTAAATATTCAAAAAGAATTAGATGAAAAAGATTTAACCTTACTTCAGAAACAAAGCTCAATTAAAAACTTACAAAATGAAATAAATATGAGTGAATTTAAGTTAAATGAACAAGACGAAAAATTGGAAAATAAACAATATAAAATAGACAAATTACAAAAGTTAATACTAGAAAAAGAAAAGAATCAATCATATCTAAATGATCTTATAAATAAACAGAAAAAAAATATTTTAATATCAAAAACAAAAGTAGATGACCTAACTATAATAATATCAAATCTAAAAAATAAGATTGAAAAGCTCAATTCTTTATTAGATGATTTTGAGAAGAGAGATAAAAAACAAAAAGTAAAAAATTTACAACTTAAATCTACATTAAACTCAGCATTAGCAAGAAGAGTAGAAGAGTTACAAAAATTTAAATCAATTTTTTTTGGAACAGTTAAAGATAAACTTAAAAATATCCCAGAAATTAAAATTGTCGGAGATAGATTTGTATTTCAATCTGAAGTTTTATTTAAAACTGGATCTATTAATATTGAAGACAAAGGTGAAATTGAGTTAAAAAAATTTGCAGAAATTTTGATCAGCCTAGATGAGGATATACCCCAGGACTCAAATTGGATTTTACAAATCGAGGGTCATACTGATAATTTACCAGTCAAACAGGGACAAGCATTTAAAGATAATTGGGAACTCTCTACAAAAAGAGCTTTATCTGTATTGAGATTTTTTATTAAACAAGGAATAGACCCAAAAAAATTATTTGCATCCGGTTATGGGAGTTTTCAACCAATTGATAATTCTGACACGAAAAAAGGGCGTACAAAAAACAGAAGAATTGAAATGAAAATAACCCAAAAATTAAATAAAAAAAATGATTGAACCACTAATAAAACGTTTTAATGCAAAATCTTTAAAACATCTTGTCATTATATTTGTGATTTTCGGTATCAGTGGGACATGTACCTTAATCATAACAGAACCGATAATAAATTTATTAAAAATGAATGAAATTTTTCAAAATTCTTTGATTTTAATTTTCTTAAGAGTGATAATAATCATTCCTTTGTATCAAATAATACTAATTTCAATTGGATATATATTTGGAGAGTTTAATTATTTTTATAACTTCGAAAAAAAAATCTATAAAAAATTTTTAAAAAAGATAAAGTAATTACTT